>CBDUFM010000303.1:0-4556 GCA_965366325.1 uncultured bacterium | reverse complement strand
GTTTCTAGGGGCAGATGATGGCCATGTTGTTCCTGTGCACCAACTGACCACACAGCAATGCCTGATTCATGCAATTGCCAAGCTTCTGAACTGTGTTCTGGACCTACGTAAGACATATATACCTCGTACGGTATTCTATATGGCCTACAATTTCACGCAAAGCGCTGTTTGAGCAAAAGAGTCACTTTATTCTGATTCTTCAAATGCATTTTCCACCTGCTCAGCAAATGCACCAGCTTTACGTAGATGAAATGATCCGTTGCTCGTGTCCTTGTTGACGTAGCAGTAAAACGCCATCAAGGCGTTATCTTGTTCATTATCTTTATCAATGATGGCGCGTATAATAGCCAGCGCATCCTGCGCCTTGAGACGCTTAAAGATATTAATGGTCATTTGCGATCCCAGTTTAGGGACATGTGCCTTGTAGGCCGCTCCATCCTTGCCTGCGATAGATATTTCTTGCTTAAAGACACTGTAAACGAAGCGCGGCTTGCGCTTGCTCTGTTCCAGCCAGCTATCCAAACGAGCCTGCAACATTGTATTAAAAATCTCAGCTTGTCCTTCTTTTACCACCTTCTCTTTCGATTTATTCGTTTGACGTACAGTAGTCTTTTCACTAGCAGCTGATGAAGCTTCTTCAGTTTCAGATTTCAAAGGCGGCAATTCCTCGATATACGCACCCGTAATGCGGTGCCGTTTGGCAATGCGATGGTAAGGTCCATCAAAGAGCTCAAAATTCTGTGCTGACAACTCACGCAAGGCCTGCTCATAGATATCCTTGTTAACAATTTTATTATTACCCTCGATGGTTCCTGGCTGCTTAAGCTTAAAACTCATTGCATAATTATCGGTTACCGTGTTGTCTTTAGCTTGCTTCAGCTTAGTACCCAACATGACCCACGGCCGCAACTTACCTGGGAAAATGGTGAAGACGACATTCTTGGTAACCGTGCAACCCTGACCATCAAACACTGATACGCCATGGTAGTGACTAACCATGACAACATTTCCTTCGATGTGAAAATTAACTAAGGGACCGTCAAATAAACCAATGCCCTGGTTAACGGCTGCATGTGGCTCTGTACTCGGTGCATGGCCCATGATTATATTATGCGTAATCGTGAGATTTCGCATCGTACCCGTGCCCTTATTATGCAAAAAACATTGAATGGCATCATCATGATTTTTATCACCTTCTGCATCTGATGCAAAAGCGCCCTTAATAATATTGTGCGATGCCGTTTGCCCATCGCGCACCATACGGATACCATCTGCTGAAAAATTCTCTATGACATTACCCTCAGCAACGCCGTCATAAGCAGATAGCGCTAGCGCGAAACGCGTATTGCGAATATAACAATTTTTAACCATACTACCCTTGGCATGGCGCCCCATTAGGATACCACTGTTTAAGCCCATCCACTCCTTTACTGACAAACCCGTATGGTCATCAACAGCAAAGACCTCACAGTTCTCAATAATATTCTCTCCACTTTCGCTACTGCGATCACCAAAACTCAGAATGTTACCTTTATAGGGCGCAGAGCCAAAACTGGGACTTAAGCGTATGTTTTTGATATGCCACTTTGCTACGCGCGTCATTTCCAATTTCGCTAAGCGCACATCGTGACCTGGTGCACCCGCAATGCATATAAAGTCCTCATTTATTCCAGAGATGCTGGCACTGCCGTGGAAGCCATTCAGCAGATACAAGGTATCACCAGGCTTCAACTTTTGCAGATGACCAGCACTGATACAGGCCTCCAGTGAGGGCCAAGGACTCCCCTTGCTACCATTGCCACCCTTGCTCACAGCAGGATCGGAGAGATAGGCCGCAGCATGACCTGAGGTCAGGGTCACTGTCCATAGAACCAAACAGAACCATGAAATTCCTATGCTTTTCATTGCAGACACCGCCTTTGTAGGTTGCGATTGAATGTAGCGACAATCATTCACCGCCATGTGGTAACAGCTGTTATCTATTAAACAACTTTTGCATGCAATTGTGACAACATATATATTAACTACGCAATAGTACAAAGTACGGAAAGCTAGGACAATGCTTTATCCACTTAATATATTAAGACTTAGATATATATCTGCTATTCAGACAACGCACGTATACGCGACTCGATAAAGCGCGCCACCGTTCCACGACCATGCAAGGGAATACGCGCAAGGCTCAAGCGATAATAACGCAGCGCCTCATCTGTCGATGATAATAGCTCAGCTTGCATACCTCGGCACAGATCATCATTCATTTCCGAAGCTTGAAAGATCAAGGCATCTTCATCCGACATGTCCTGCCCCAGTACCAATTTCATGGCCACTGACGGCAAGCGTAACTGCGCAAAAACTGGATCATCTAAGAATTGACTATATGCAGCCTCTACGGGTTCCCTGGCTCCCGCACGCACGGCATCAAGGAATGGCAGCATGAGATATTTTTCAAAGGAAGCATTATCTACAACAAAAGTTGCAAATGGCATTCGCAGCGATGACAACTGCTCTTTCCATTTTTTATACGAATCCCAATCACCACGTTCACTTGCTTCAAGTGCCAGATAGGCCAAGGCTTTTATGTAGGCATAGCGATACGGTTCCGCTTTCTCCAATACCTCCAATGCACGACCTGATAGTATCCAACATACATACACATGATCATCTAAATTCTTAAAGTTATCGAAATTCACCTCGTTAAATCGCCCCAAACCCCATAACGCCTTGAGATAATACAGCGATTTATTGTCATAATGCGCTATAACCTTTTCATAATCGCCATTGCGAATATTCTGCGCAGCTCGCTCGGCCGAATTTTCATCCCCCTGCAATTCCTCCACTTTCTCCATGTCACCTTTATGCAAGTAATACTTGATCAGTGTATCCGTTCGCTGTGGATTTAAGGCGATCAGTCGTTCAAACTGCTTAGAACGTATTAACAAATGAACCGCGGCATCCATATGTACATTGACGTTCAAAAAGTGCTCAGCACCCTCAGCATAACGCCCCGTCAATTGATACACTCCCAAAACAGGCCAGTGCCATTTGTTGTAATCAAATTTTTCAAGTACCGTTTCAAAGTCCCCATTCTCAAGGAATGCTGCCGATAAAATGCCGGTGATGCTATTGTAAACCGCCACTTCAACACCCAAGCGCGCCCGCCAATAGTCCACATATTCCATCACTTCCCGCGCACGTTGCAGGGCCGCTTCACGCGAAAGCACATAAAGCACTTCGGGGCGAACTAACTCAATCGAAAGCACTTCTATGGCTTGATAAGTAGATCGACGCAACGATGCATCTTGGTAAGATTCAGCTATTTCTTCAAAATATTTCGCCGCCTGTTTCCACTGCTGTTTGCGACAATACACCAAACCAGTGTCTCGCAGCGCATAGCCCATGAGCTCATGATCTGGATATCTAAATCGAAAATCATTAAAGGCGACCAATGCCTGCTCTAAATTATCCATATAAGCATAACAACGACCACGACGATAGGTAGCTAACGCATCCAGTTCCGTTCCACCATAGGCACGAGATATGTCCTGATAATGTTCAATCGCTTCAGCATAACGCTGGTTAGACACCAAGGAATTCGCAACCATAATGGGGCTAATTTTTTCAGGCAATGGGCGGCTAGAAATCCGCACATTATCAATCCGCAAATGGTTCTGCAAAGCTTCGAAGCCAAAGGTTTGATGACCAGGGCCTTGTAAAATATCTATATCTCGATACTCAAAATTCATTTCATCGTCAATATATAATCGAACAAATTCGCCTTCTTTTTCAAGGCGCATGCGATATGTTTGACCAACTTTAAATACATTGCTGTAGGTTTGATCCACGAATTGTTCTTGTTTGGTAAGATATTTGTAATTATCCCCCCCAGAACCGCCCATATGGAACATATATGCATTAAAACGATTAGCTGCCCCAATAAAACAATTAACACTCGCCCCATCCTTAAGAGCTGTGTAGTCCCACTCTGCGCGAATGTCCCCCGATATGTGATGGGCAAAACTTAGATTATAATTCGTATTCCCACTACGGGTCGCATCAATATGCAAGGCACCTTCTTTGAGCGTAAACGGTGCGTCCTCATCAAATGGCAGCGGATGCACCTTCTCTTCAGAAAACTTATAAAAACGATAGGCATTCCAGTTTTTTTCAACATCTGCAATGGTATCAGTATCAAAATTAAATTCATAGACCACGCGCCACTCAGACTGGCTCTTCATAACCTCTTGGTAAATTACATAAGCCAAGGCAAGTAAGGCCACACAAAAAGCACAGGCAGCCCAAACAGCCCGTTTATTTAGACGGTAACTACGCTTGAGGACATCGACGATGCGATCCTTATGCGCCACAACTTTCAAGCCACGTTGGTAATTAACCAAATCCGCACGCATTTCCAATACAGATTGATACCGATCATCTGGTTGTGCAGCCATCGCTTTTAAGGCAATCGACAGCAATGGTGCTGGAACCTTTCGCATCTCTTCTTCGTTAATTTCGGGGAGAATACCCTGTTTCTTTATATCCCAAAATGTATCTGG
>CBDUFM010000302.1:0-4572 GCA_965366325.1 uncultured bacterium | reverse complement strand
CTTAGTTATGTGCATTTACCTGGCTCGGATCATTTAGCGATTGCGAGCGAAATAGCACTTAGCGAATAAAAATTGCAGGTGTTTGGTCAATCACTTCTAAAAAATGATGGTCGACAACGAATGCAAAATGCTGACAGCGATAACGGTAGGACTCACTACTGTTACTGCCAGGTGTTAATTTTATGATGAGATACTGTTGTTCTTGTTCGTCGCTGGGACGCGATGCATCTAGGAAGGTATCGCTAACATAAATGTCATAGACGCTTTCATCACGGCAGTGTACCCGATGCTGTGTGGGTGCCGATTGGATTGTTGTCTGGTCAAATGTCATGCCGTGTTTTTCTAGGAGCGGTATGGTGTCTGTGTTGATTGGTAGGGCGTCATTGAATTTAATGCTGGTTAAATATTCACTGTATTCTTTAATATGGGCGGTATTGATGCTGTCTTGTCGATATTCCCACTGAAATGTCTTAGGATTGAGGCTGTAGAGGTTTTTTGTGCGGAAGGGTTTGTCGCTAAAGGCTTGGAATTCAAATGTAAGGCATTGTTCAAAGCTGTGCTCAAATACTGGACGTTTGGTCCATGTTTTCCAGTCAGCATCTAGATAGAGGTAGGCAGTACTGGTGTATACACGATCGTCACCAGCAAAACGTACATAACTACGTTCGAGCTCCTGATCGTAGCGTCCGAATATAAGATCGAGGACGGTGTCACCGTATTTGTTCTTGAGGGTAATATGCTTGCCGAAGGCAAGGCTGTGTAGCGCACTTGGAATAAGTGGGTCGTGTATGTGTAATTCGGCGTGACGATCTGTGTCTGCGCTTATGAGGGGGCCGCGCTTTAAATTAATGACTGCGCCAATAATGGTGCCGATACGTGAGGCTAAATCAGCAGGGAAATTATGATGGTTTGTGATAATCCACATGCCATCACGTAATTCAGCGTCGATGCTGATCGCTTTGCTGGCATTGAGTGGCCAGCTGGATACATGGAGCTGTGTAATATCATCAACCTGTAGGAGCGCGTCGGTATTATTAAGCAGTTTGGTCGAGGTATCTGTGTTTATGGCTGCGGAGTTGACAGTGGGCCACCACAGCATGGCGCTGCTGAGCAGTCCAACAATAAGCAGCACGATCATGCCTTTATTCATGATCGTCCCGTAAGCGTTGGCCAGGAATTAAGGCGCGCTCTTGGTAGTAACGAATGATGAAAATAAGGAAAGAGAGTGCGCAAAGAATAGCTGCTGGAATAAAAAGTGCGAAAAAGCGAATCTGATCAAGTAGCCCATTGATGGCTTGACGGTATCGTAATTCAGCATCTTTAAATTGTTCGGCTTCTTGGGTTTTTATGGCGATTATGCGCTCTTCGAGGGCTGCTTTTGCTGATTCTAATTGTGCTTGATAGAGTTGTTCTTTGCCGGTTTCATTGAGATCATCACGGTGTGATATTTCCTCGAGTAATTTGTCATTCAGCTGGCGCGCTTTATCTTGTTCAGCGTAGGTGTTGTCGCGTGTGGTTTTAAACACCTGTTCTTTGTAACGTTCTTTTTGTCGTTGGATGTTTTCAATGAAATGCAGCGAGCGGTATTGTAACTGTCGTGTGCGAATGGGGAGCAAGCTCGTGTCACCAGCGAGAATATCGAGGCAGTTATTGATGAAATCAAAATTTTGTAAACGTCTGACGATAGCTAAGTCGTCTTCGTTAAAGTCAGGCTGACTTTTGGTATGTAAAGCATGGAATTGGTCATGCATAAAATCAGTGTCCGCAATTACGATGAGGTGGCTGGTAGCTCCATCACCGTTTAGTAATGACGATGCAATCTGTCCTTTGATTTCTGCGGCTAAAATGGCGTAAGCTTGGCGTTCGGCATTATACACTTTAGGTTTACTGTGGCGGAAGCCGGTGCCTTCGCTGTGGGTAATGTATTCGGAGAGTGGATGCGCGCCCCAGGCGATATTATGAGCGGTGCTGATTAATGGTGTGATCTGGGTGTTGGCATCTGGAATAGCGTATAACTGACCTGGGAATGGTAGGAGTAATGATTCGATGCCGGTGCAGGCAGTCGCATCACAGATGGCGTTGCTGTTTTTCATTGCCCAAACAATAGCAGGTGGCCAGAGATTGCGTAATTTGTGACTGGGGTTGTCATCGGACCACACGACTTTGCTAGATGGCACATGAATTCCAAGGGCATTATAGAAATTATCCATATTGCCTTTTTTATGAATGTTAACGGGAATCGGTAGGCCACGTGATTGATAAAGCAAGGTGCGCGAAAAGCTGGGAGCGAGTTCGATGCTGGACCACATTGGTGCCGGATCTTCGAGTATAAGGGCTTTGCCACCTTGGGCCAGAAAGAGTAGGAGATGGTCCATTTCGCGTTGACTGAGGCAAGATGGCATGGCAACGACCAAGACATCTGGCGGGTTGCTTATCTTACTGAAGAGGCTTGTTTCTTCGATGTTAAAGTGTTTTCGCCATTCACTGATGATGGGACTCTCTCGACGCATACGATCAGAGCGATAATCATGGTGGGCTAACATCGGGAAATCATTGGCGACAATGCCGATGCGCGGTAAGTGTTTTTTATTTAAGGTGTGTAGTGACCGTATTATTTCAAACTCAACGGGCATGCCGAGATCAAAAAAAGGAATCGTGTGTTTATTGTTGCCACTTTGAATGGCAATACCTAAAAAGAGATCTTGTTCATGACCACCAACGGATTCTTTAATAGCTACGCGTTTCGGTTTAATGCCGTAATGCTTAATCGCATGCTGCCCTTTTTCATCGAGGGCATGTTCAGGCTGGTGTAGATGAATGGTAATGTTCGGATTGCGCAGATTATCAATGCTACCGAGGATGTTATGTAATTCTTCAGCTTTGATATGATAGGGATTGGGCACATCCTGCTGGATGAATGCATGGATGTGCAGCTCTTGGTCTACCTCAGCAATGATAGTAAGGCTTTCATCGCTCAAGGTAGAGAGTTGTTCTTCGGTGATATCAATCGCGGCGGTCAGTCGTAATCCGAGGATCGCTAAATTAAATAAGCAGAGAATGCTCAGGCCGCAGATGATCACGTGTTTAATGATGATGTTTTTGCGCATGCGTTGCCAGCGCTTGCTGGATAAGCATAATACGCAGAGGCTGAGGAATGCGCCGGTTACTGATGCGGCAATTAAAAAGCTGCTTATGTGAAGACGACCACGATTAAAATGATCAAACCAGGCAAAGTGGCTAAGTAAGTAGGTGGCGCATGCACAAAATAAACAGCCAATGATAAAGGCGATGGCTGGTACATTGACGAGACAACTGGCAAGTAATGCGGCCGCACATAAAAGGAAGCCATGGCACATTGCGCCGGCATAATGTGCTAGGATTAAACCGCTGTCGGGATTACCCAGTTGCTCCAACATAATGACATTGCTAAGGCTGACCACCAATGCGATGCACCAATAGCTGCAGAGGCCGAGCCATTTACCAATGACGGCATCGGCAATACTAATAGGCAAGGTGAGCAGCGTTTCATCGGTATGTAATTCACGTTCACTTGCCCAACTATTCATGGCAATCGCAGGTATGAAGATAGCGCTCAGCCACGGCATGCCGTTGACCAATGTATGTAAATCACAGATGTTGCGTGTGTAGAAGCTGACTGGCATAAATAACATGCTGCTGGAAATGACGGACAGGACCAAGAGGAACATGTAACTCAAGGGATTTGCGAGCAATTGCTGTAATTGTCGCCACCAAATAGCACGTGTTGCAAACCAATGCATTACACCACTTCTCCGTGGGTAATTTTTCTAAACTCTTGTTCGATACCATGTTCAAGTAAATCTTTTGTAGGTCCATCAAATTGAATGCGACCGTGATGAATAACTAAGGCATGGTCAGCCAGTGCTTCTACTTCTTGAAGAATATGCGTTGAGAGTAAAACGGCTTTATCCTCAGCGGCGAAGTTACTGATAAATTCACGCATCATGATTATTTGATTGGGATCTAGGCCGGCACTGGGTTCATCGAGGATTAAAACGCGCGGCTGATGAATGATCGCTTGGGCCAGGGCGATGCGCTGGCGAAAACCCTTCGATAATTTGCGAAGATTTTTTTTCCACACTTCAGCTAATTGACATTGCACGCAGACTTTCTCAAGAGCGGTTCTGAGATTGTTGCCGTGTAGTCGGCGCAATTTGCCGATGTAGGCCAAGTAGGCGTGAACGTGCATATCGGGGTAGAGGGGAGCGAACTCGGAAACATAGCCGAGCTGAGCGCTGCCCGCAAGGCGTTCACTGCACATATCAAAGCCGGCAATCCGCGCAGTGCCTTCAGACGGCGCGAGGAATCCAGTGAGAATTTTGAGCGTTGTTGACTTACCAGCTCCATTCGGGCCAAGGAATGCCGTTATTGAGCCAGATTCCACCTGAAAATTCAGCTGCTGA
Organism: uncultured bacterium; assembly: GCA_965366325.1. GTDB lineage: Bacteria > Planctomycetota > UBA11346 > UBA11346 > UBA11346 > JANQLF01. Next base: position 130 of record CBDUFM010000302.1, on the reverse strand, counting down.
ATGGCGCTGAACTTGCCATAAAATTTTGATAACTGCTGCGCTTCAATAAGGGCCACGCGTTTACCTTTATGGGACCGGTATCTGTAAGACGGACGCCTTAATTGCCAATGGCTTTCTGTAGGGCTTGATC
>CBDUFM010000301.1:0-4576 GCA_965366325.1 uncultured bacterium | reverse complement strand
AAACCGATTGAGGTAAGTGTTCCCTGCTAATTCACATGAACGCAGCTCAGGGTGCTGTAGAATCGCTGGCAAAGTAAGTGTGCTCGATGCTATGTGCAGGTCTCTCAATGTGCTCAAAGACGATAGCGATTTAATGGTCACATTTTTACAATTCTTAATATCCAAAATTCTCAAATTTATTGACTCAAAAACTGACAGATTTAAGCCATCGGCGTTTAGGATCTCTAGATCTTTTAACATCTTAAATTCTGAGAATCGACTAAAGTCATCAATAAGCGTAGCATCAATTTTTAGTGTCTCTACGCTAAGCGGAATCTGTGCGAGGCTCTTAAATAGCACAGCGTCTGCCATCAATTCGCGTAGCGGCAATTTTTTAATGACGCTGAAATCGTGATCTTTAACTGTACAATTATTGATCGATAAGATCTTTATGGGAAGGCCTGCAATTGGTGCCAAGCTATCCAGCTGGGTATAGGACATGCGCAAAGAACTCAATGCTGTGCATGTAGACAAGGCAGAGATGTCCTTAACCAAGGTCCCTCCTATATCTAATTCAAGCAATGGCATTCCAGCCACCACATCAATCGATTTGACAGCGGTCTCACTCAAAAACAGCGACTTAAGTTGCTTGCCCTTGAGCACTGAAACATCCTGTACGCCTACATTATTATTTAATTGGAGTCGGGTTAAGGGCAGGTTTTTCAATGGCGATAAATCACTGAGCAGATTGCCAGTTGCATCTAAATAGCGAAGCGGGGAACCGACCAATGGCCCTAAGTCACTAACCTGGTTACCTAACAACGACAAGGATTCTAGCGCTACATTTCTTAATGGCTCTATAGTATTAATAGAAAAGTCGCGAAAGGATAGCTTGCTCGCATCTTTAACTTGGGCAATTAAATGTAAAAAACGTTGCTCTTGCTGCTCTGTTAAACTCGGATCATTACCATCTAATAATAGCAATGGCAATCGTGAATCTGCGTTCTGCTTAAGCACCTTTTCAGTTATATCAAAGGCCTTATTAACACGCTTTCGTTTCCATAATTGCTGAGCATACGCCTCGTAGCAAGGCACGGTGAAAACAGAATTTGGATAGGATCTTGTTAAACGTTCGATTAAATCATCGCCTCTTTGTTCCGCTCCCTCTACAAATGTTGATGTAATAAATGCTTTTGCTAAGGATTCCTCTTCGATATACGAACCTTGGAAATCATCTGCCAATGCTACATATTGATGAAAGCCTGACTCAAATGCTCCATGTGCAACGAGAGCATCTCCTGTCGCAACGGGTGAATTTTTCTCTGCGGGACGCTGTGACCAAATCCGCAAATGCTTCACATACACTTTGCGCCAACTTCTAAATGCGACCCCCCTACATTCTGGACCTCCAAGGGGCAACAAGGATTCTCGGCGCGATACAACCTTACCATCCACCGTTTGGCTTATTCGCCCGCCCTCTACCTGAATACCTAGTCTATACCAAGTTCCAGACTTAAATGACTGGCGTGAACCATGACGTGATGAGGGAATGCCGGGATAGCGAATAATATCAATAAAATTTAAACCCAGTCCTTCTTCGAAATATCCCGCGAATTGACCTAGGTACGATTTCGGTGACTGCCAAGCCGTTGGTGTTCGTTGACTTGCAACCCGCACCAGCATATCAAAACCATCTACTTCATTCGGCCACATCACATCCATCTCAAAACGAATATCTCCCCATAAAGATACGCCTTCCACATAATACAAATAGTGCGTATCAATAGAAAGACCATCCTTTAAAAAGCTCATGGCTGCACCTGTTGGCTCAAGCCGTTGCATATCCCATGGCTGAACTTTTTCCAAGGCCGCTGGCACAGTCATATCTACATCATATTTTAAAATCCACGCACCCTGCTGACGTTGATTCTCATAAACGGCATAGGTAATTAACAAACCGATTAAACAGAGCGCTGCTACACCGAAAAGTCGCGCCGAACGTGCACGCTTTGCCTGACGAGTGAGTGATAGCTCGCCTTTAATAATTCTTTTCTCCAAATCTGGGTAGTCGACTAACCGATCACCCAGCAAACTGCGCGCAACATCGTAATCAGCATGCTCAATTGCAAAATGAGCGTGTGCTTCCAGTGCCGTCGATAACCCGCGCTGAGCATCTTCATTTTCATTCCACATCTCAAGCGACTGACGATATTGCTCCGTCACGCGCGAATAATCGACATGATCTGGCTCGGCCTGCACCTGTTCTAACAATAGGCCAGCTTTTTTGCTCAGGTTAAGGCTCTCTTTATTACGCTGCCAATTTCTCAAATCTTCTTGCAGAGCAGAAACCGTTTGAAAACGCTGCGCCGGATCAACTGCCAAACACTTTAATAAGGTTTGATATAAATAACTGGGCAAATTCGCTTGGACATCAGCTGGTAACGGATCCAATTCACCACGACGTTTTTTATCAAAGTACGACTGTTCATCACCGGTATGCAGCGGCAAAATGCCGGTAAAGAATTGGTACATAGTGGCACCAAGGCAGTAAATATCACTGCGCTCATCAACAGATTCTCGTCGTGCCTGCTCAGGGCTCATATAGGCTGGAGTACCCATCATTTTCCCGACTACAGAATCCTTATTTTGTCGCTCAATTGCCGTTCCCCAATCCACCATGAGTACTTCACCAAAGGAACCAAGCATAATATTATCTGGTTTAATATCTTGATGAATGACACCGCGGTCGTGGGCATAAGCTATTGCATCACAAATGCGTAAGGCAATTTCCACGCGGTCATCAATGGTCTCAATGATAGCGGGACAATGACCCTCTTGCATCTCTCGTATAAGGTCACGCAATGATGGTCCTGTGGCCTGGCGCATCGTATAATACAATCGATCATCAGTGGTTTTGCCCAAGTCGTGAACCGGCAGAATATTTGGATGCTCAAGGCCTGCAGTTATACGTGCTTCACCGATAAAGCGCTGTGCTTTTCGTTTACTATTTTTCTTGCTGGGATTTAATATTTTTAAGGCCACTGCCCGATTTAAATGGTGGTCTTCGACTTGATATACTTCCCCGCCCCCACCCTGACCAAGCACTTTTATGAGGCTGAAGCGTTGCTCGCTCTGCGCATCACAAATATCCGGCTCAATCGCTTGGCGCGGCAGTGCACCCACCTGCTCTGCTAGTTTTTGTGATGACTGTTCGTCATCTTCCAATGTTTCCATGTTAATAATCTGATCGTCATCGCCGGATTGACTGCCATCATCCAGGGTTTCTCCTTGGTAGGCCGATTCACCTTTTCCTAAATGAATGGTTTCCATGAGACTGTCTTTGAGGCCAGTTGTAATTTCGCGTGATTTTTTTTGTTTATCCGTTTGCTGGTCTTCTGGCATGTGATCAGTCTAGTTGAACCCTGCTTCTTACAAGCCCATGCTCGACACCATCACTACAGCTGCTGCTGCACGCTGACGCTTACTGTAAGCTAGTTTTCTCTGGCAGCACAGGCTTTGCAGCAAATTGCGCACGAAAGCTACTTGGACTGAGGCTCTCTTGTTCTTGTAGCATACGTGCCAAAGCATCAACTGAACCAAATCCAACTTGATAAGCTACCTCCTGTATCGGTATGGATGTTTTTATTAACAATTCCTTGGCCCGACGATAGCGCTCTTCACGTAACCAGGTTGCTGGCGCCATACCCATTTCTTGCATAAACACGCGACCTAAATGTTCCCTACTGACTTGATGCTCCTTGGCGATTTGTTTCAATGAAGCACTATGAAATGGGTAGCGAATTATATGCTGTATCGCTCGTTGCACCGGCTGTAATTTTTTTATCTGCCCCTGTTCACAGTGTTGATAGAGGGCCATAACAAATGCATGTATCGACAAAGCCTCGGCGCTAATATCGCCACCGCTTTCACGTAGTGATATTATTTTTTTGCAAGCCCGAATAACCTGACCATCAAGATCTAGGGCAATTGCAGGACCATGTACATCTCGAATTAACTGCCAATGTTCTACGAGGCCAGCGCCAGATAAATTAACCCACAGACAACGGTACTCCGGATCGTCGACAGTCGTCCAACGTGGCTCTTCACCACTCTGAAAAATATAGGCGTAACCCGCTGGCGCATCGCGGTTCTGACCCTTATACTTAAAATGGACAACACCCTTCAGCGTATATTGAAAGACCACACTCGCATCAGGCTTTGGTTGATGTAAATGCGCCGTCGCTCCATGCCCATAGGCCATCCCTGCCGGTGAGATCTGCTCAGACTGCCAGCTGGCCATCCGCCACAGTGTATTGCGCTCCTCCGCCATATCACGTATTGCGGTTCCATTGTCACAAAATTTATCGTTTAATCCAGTCATAAGGCGATATAATGCTCAGTCATATCACATTTCACCGACTTATCTAGTGAGCATCCTACTAGGGGGCTCCCAGCAATCGGTAAGCGGTCATCAGGAGCAAGGTGATGAATGCGACCTTTGACACCAAACAACTCGAGACTTTCAATGAGCTGGGCTATATGATTTTACCCGGTTTCCTCGATGAGGAGCACCGGCAACGCCTACGCAGTGATGTCG
>CBDUFM010000300.1:0-4578 GCA_965366325.1 uncultured bacterium | reverse complement strand
CAGAGATCGAGGCGTAATTCAAGAATGTCGGCACCAGCACTGCTCGCATCGAGCGCTTGGCCAACGATGCTGTCGAGATTCTGTCCAAATATGGGTACAATAATGTCAGTCACGGAACTCATCTTCAGGTGTGGGCCTTGGAGTCAATAAAATCTAGCACAGTTAGCCCCTTAGCAGTGCCACAGAATAGCACTACAACTGATGCGTTCGATGCATGTTTGTTCTGCGTTGATATTGAGCAATGGGCGATGCTTGCAATGCGCCGTGCCACGGTATTCCATGTTCCGCTTTCGGCGTCATGCGTGGGTCCCTAACAGGCTTTAGGTGATTCCGAGAGCAGCACATGCCATGCGGCATTGAATGAAGAGTTTCACGAGCACTTATACAAGACAGAAGAGAAGGGCTACTATGAAAATACACGAATATCAGGGCAAGCTGTTGTTTGCTCAATATGGTGTGCCGGTACTAAAGGGCTATCCATGTACGACTGCTGAAGAAGCAGAGCAGGCCGCCAAAGATCTCGGTAGCCCAGTTGTTGTAGTGAAGAGTCAGATTCATGCTGGCGGTCGCGGTAAAGGCACGGTCTACGCAGACGAAGCCATGACCAGCGTGGTTATGGAAGGCGGCGTTAAGCTCGCCAAGAGTCCAGCCGAAGCCAAAGAGCTTGCTGGCCAATTGCTCGGCAATTACTTGAAAACCATTCAGACCGGTGACGGTTGCAAGCAGGTACAACGTCTCTACATCGAAGACGGCTGTAACATAGCCAACGAATTATATCTTTCTGTACTTTTAGATCGTAGCGTTTCGAAGCCACTCTTAATGGTGAGCTCTGAAGGCGGCATGGACATCGAAGAGGTTGCCGAAGAGACACCTGAATTAATTCATAAAATACATTTTGATCCACATCAAGGTTTGCAGGCACAAGAAGCACGCGTTCTTGGTTTCCGCATGGGCCTTACGCCAAAACAAGTTGGTGCCTTTATTAAAACCGCACAAGCACTGTGTAAATGTTTCATCGAAACCGATGCCGACATGTTGGAAGTAAACCCATTAGTCGTTACTGGTGATGACGAAGTGGTTGCACTCGACTCAAAAATGAGTTTTGATGACAACGCTTTGTTCCGCCATAAAGACATTGCTGAATTCCTCGATCCTAACGAAGAAGACCCAGCAGAATTGGAAGCAAGCGCACAGGACATGGCCTTTGTGAAGCTCGATGGCAACATCGGTTGTTTAGTAAATGGTGCCGGTCTGGCGATGGCAACCATGGACGCGATTGCGACTTACGGTTCAGAAGAAGGTGCCTTCCCAGCAAACTTCCTCGACGTAGGGGGTGGTGCTAATGCTGAGAAAGTAACCCTCGCCTTTAAAATCATTTTAAGAGACCCCAATGTAGAGGCCATCTTGGTCAATATCTTTGGTGGCATCATGAAATGCGACATCATTGCCGAAGGTGTTTTAACTGCGGTTAAAGAAGCCGGCCTTGATCGTCCATTAATTGTACGACTCGAAGGTACCAACGTTGAGATCGGTAAGAAAATGATTGCCGAAAGCGGTTTGAATGTGATTACTGCTGATGATTTACGTGATGGTTGTGAGAAAGCAGCAAAAGCTGCTGTTGCCTACCGTGCACAGAAGGGGGCCTAAGCATGTCTGTATTAGTTGATAAAAATACTCGTTTAATTTGCCAAGGTATCACCGGTAAAGTCGGCACCTTTCACTCAAACGGCGCTGTTGATTACGGCACTAACTTTGTTGGTGGTGTGACCCCTGGCAAAGGTGGCCAATCATGGAAATCAGACAGCGGTAAAAATTTCCCCGTCTACAACACGGTTGAAGAAGCTGTTAAGAATGATGGCGCTTCAGCGACCATGATTTTTGTACCGCCACCATTTGCAGCTGATGCGATTCTCGAATCTATCAGTGCAGGCATTGAATTAATCGTCGCGGTTACCGAAGGTATCCCGGTAAAAGATATGTACGCGGTTAAATCAGCACTCGCTCACAGCAAGAGTCGACTCGTCGGCCCAAACTGCCCAGGTGTTATTACGCCTGACGAATGTAAAATTGGTATTATGCCCGGATACATTCACAAACGCGGTAGCACCGGTATTGTTTCTCGTTCAGGAACCCTGACCTACGAAGCAGTCTGGCAAACCACGCAGGCAGGTCTCGGCCAAAGCACCTGTATCGGTATTGGTGGTGACCCCATTAACGGCACCAACTTTATCGACTGCTTGAAATTATTTAACGACGATGACGAAACCGAACAAATCATCATGATCGGTGAAATTGGTGGCGACGCAGAAGAGCTTGCCTGTGCCTACATCAAAGAGCACGTCAAAAAACCAGTCGTTGGTTTCATTGCCGGTTCACGCGCACCTAAGGGTAAACGCATGGGCCACGCTGGAGCCATTGTCAGCGGTAACACGGGCACCGCCGAAGCGAAATTCGCAGCAATGCGCGACGCCGGCGTGCACATCGCCGAAAGCCCAGCATCATTGGGCGAGGTCATGTTGAAAGCCCTCGGTAAAAAATAAGCACGACAGCCTTACCAAAACAAAAAACGCCTCGCGATTTCGCGGGGCGTTTTTTTATGCCCAAGTATTAACATTTAATTACTAGTTATCGGAGCCATGATTGATTCGGAGCCAGGTGTTTGGTTTTCAAAAGCTCCTAGGTCAACAATGGGCCCAAAAACATTGTCATTTTTATCTATGCCATTTACGTTGCGAAGATTGCCTGTTAAGTCCGTGTTTTCAGAGATGGCAGTGTTGTCGCCTGTGTCTATGGCAGGGGAGTTGTTGTTAAGTGAATAATCGTCAGTTGAGGGATTTGAAAACTGAGGATCTCCTGTTATGTTTCCGGTCCCGCTATAGGATTCAACAAGCAGCGTATAGCTGGGGTGAGGAATGGCTTTGGACGTGAACCAGTCCTCATGAAGGTTCGTGGCAACTACACCGGCAATTTTATTTCCCCAAATAATGGAGTTTTAGCTATAGTCGAACTAACGTAATCAGATAATCCTCCGCCTGTGGTAGTTGCATTGTTTCCACTAATAGTGCAATTGATGAGAGTGGCTCCTGACTCTAAATTAGAGAATCCGCCTCCGTCATTTGCTTGATTGTTTATGATCAGGCAATTTGTTAGGTATAAAGATGAGCTAAAGCTGCGAGATGCGCCTCCGTATTGGGTGGCAGTATTGTTAGTAATTGTGCAGTTTTTGAATGTTGAAGATGAATTATATTCACTCGAAATTCCTCCTCCACTTGAAGCGGAATTATTTGAGATGATACAATTTATGATAGTCGGTGAGGCATCATAGATGCGAATGCCAGCGCCTGATCCTTGAGGTGCGTCTATGCTGTACCCATTGGAGATCGTAAAGCCGTCCAGGATGGTGTTGTCAGAGGCCGTAACTACATGAAAGGAGTTGTCTGTGTTTATCGCGCTTACGCCAATATCTCCTGATAGTGTTGTTAGATTTGTTTCCCAGTTGCGATTACTTCGCGATTCTTCAGTGCCATTAAAGCCTCCAAAAATATTCACACCACTTTTTAACTGAAACGTTTCAGATCTGTCGCTCACTTTACTTGGGTAATAAGTTCCAGCTGCTACCCAGATTTCATCGCCGTCATTTGCCTCAGTGATTGCAGCAGTTAAGTCCGTATGGGCGTCGCTCCATGAACTGCCGTCGTTGTTGCCGGTGGCAGAGTGACTGACGAAGATAGCAGGTGTTGGTTTTGGTGATTGATCACTTGTGTCATAATCGCACGAAGCCAAGAGCGTTATGGCAATAACGATAAGGCTGAGGGGGTGCATGTTTGTACAGCATAAGCACGTTGTATCAAAAGTACAGTCAGAATATTGGATTAACCACTTAAGGTGGATGCGTTTAGACGCAGTGAGATTGGAAGTGACGCAGAAGAGCTCGCCGATGATCTCAATCTCACTCTGCGTTACACGAAGTTGGGGCCAAGTGCGTTTCTTCTAGATAACGACCAAACAAAACTACCCAATTGTTTTGTGCCCAGTCGCCTGCGAAAAACGCCAGGTAATCTACAGGATTATTAGTTGCATATTGATAGGGGCCACATTTACTTGAATCGCGAGCGTTAGTCGCATTATAGCCTTGTCATTTCCGCGATGCATTATTATGTTAACTGTGTTTTGATAAATCTGTGAATATCAGCTGCGTTACCCGTTTTCTTGGTGATCTGCGTCTGTGCTTTTGTGTTTTTAGCTGAGCTAATTCTTTTGATGTCTGTGCGTGTGGACGCGTATTCTTTTGCTTTCATTGCATTGCGTAAATGGTTTTGTGGATTACATATTAGTAATGGTCTTGGTGCTAGGCTGAACCTGATCTCATTCAGATCAAAATATTGGAGTATGTTAGGGAGAATAAATTTGAGCGGCCAGTTGTATTCGCGATGGAATAGAAAATCTGTGTAGCTCATCAGCGGATTTATTTCAACGAGTGCGCTTATCCGTTTGTCTAAGCAGGATGCGAAGAGGCCGACTAGTGCCCCGTAGCCATTGCCAACGCAGGCTACTTTTTCAAAGTCGAAATGATTGCGG
>CBDUFM010000299.1:0-4581 GCA_965366325.1 uncultured bacterium | reverse complement strand
AAATTAAAGTACCTGCGTGACCAATACCAATCCAGAAAACGAAGTTGGTAATATAGGTACCCCAACCTACTGGGCTGTTGATACCGAGAATACCAATACCTTCCGTCATCTGAACAACGATAGTGCCCAAGAAAAAGACTGAGAAGAATGCAAAAGCGCCGAGCGTAAATAAAGCCCAGACCATGCTTGGCGGACGCAGGATCGGCGCCAAGACATCAGCAGTTACTTCTTTGGAGGTAACGCTTTCATGAATCAGCGTTGTTGGATCTTCGTACTGTTTAAGAGTTGGACGCATTAATGGGCCTCCTCTTTATGATCATGTGCGTGATCGTGGTCGTGATCATGCCCGCCTTCTTTATGTGCATCATGTGTTCCATGGGCAGCACCGTGGTGGCCGCCACCGAGCGTTTCTTCATCCATAAATCCTGGACGGTTACGAATACGGCGGAGATAGCTCACAGCTGGACGCGTATTGAGTACGTTATCCAAAACTTCGTAACGATGTTCGCGATGGGCGCGAATTTGGCTGACCATTGAATCTGGATCATTAATATCGCCAAAGGTAATTGCCTGCGTCGGACAAGTCTGGGCACAAGCAGTGGTCATCGTTGTTTCGTCGTATTTTTTATTGGTACGTTTTTCTTCTTCACGAATGTCGCGAGTTCGGGTAACGCAGAAATTACATTTCTCCATCACACCCTTCGAGCGAACCGTCACCGCTGGGTTCAACATCATCTGTAAAGGAGCTTCTAAAAGCTCATGTTCACCAGATGTCTGTAAATCAGTGGTTACGTTTTTCACAACACGCTTCAGCGGATCACCGGAACCCTGTGGGCCAAAGCGATACTTGCTGTATTCGTAGAAATTAAAACGACGTACTTTGTAGGGACAGTTATTCGCACAGTAACGCGTACCAATGCAGCGGTTATACACCTGCAGATTAATACCCTCTTCGTTGTGCATCGTCGCCATCGCTGGGCAGACTTCTTCACAGGGCGCGTGGCCACATTGTTGGCACAACATTGGTTGCTGGATAAATTCAAGGAAGCTATCATCGGCTGCATGTTTCTTGCCGTAATACCCTTTACCTTCAACTTTTTCGCTTTCAGTTAATTCCTCTTTATCTTCACCAGTCATGAAGGTCGAGTAATAACGATCAATGCGTATCCAGTGCATTTCGCGACCATTACGAACTTCGTCACGACCAACCACCGGGACGTTATTTTCAGCAGAACAAGCTACCACACAGGCATTACAACCGGTGCAGGTATTCATGTCGATTGCCATGCCCCAACGACGACCCGTATAGACGTGCGTCGCATCCCAAAGACTGAGATTGTTTGGATTGCCCAATGACGCATCAGCGCTGGCGATACCGCTCATTGCTGGATCAGTTGTTACCATACCTGCTTCCCAAAGCGCATGGTGATTAGCACCGCGATCGTGAACAGCCGGATCAGCCTTGTGGGATTCTAAAACATCGTCGAGCGCAACTGCACGCCCTTCCATGTAGTTATGACCCTGCAGACATGGGATTTCGTAGAATTCATCAGGCACAGGATCAACAGTAACATCGATACCCCAACGATTAAAATCACCAGCCAAGGCATAGGCATTTAATTCGTTATCAGCGATCTTATAACCAGCGTCATTCGCAACAGCACCAGCACGGTCTTCTTCACGACCCCAACCGAGGAATGTTTCCAACGTGCCTTGCTTGGTACCAGGCTGAATGTGCGCCGGCAAATAAGCAGTCTTACCAGTGGCTTTTGAGGTAATCTTGAGCACTTGGTTTTGCCGAACTTCTAATTCATGCGCATCAGCAATAGAAATCGCTACGTAGTTATCCCACGCATTACGCGAAACAGGATCACCGGCCTCTTGTAACCAAGCGTTGTTTGATTGCGAACCGTCACCAATAATACGTGAGGCATTACACACCAAGCTAAATTTCGCTGCTGTTTGGCTTGGCGAAATATGTTCCGTCTTTAAGCCATCAGCCTGCAAAGTACCAACGCCGCTCATGCTTGATTTGCCAGCAATGACACCACGCGATAAAGCAGCACGCCAGAAATCATTGGCTGTCGCCGCAGCGCCAGAAGCACTATGCACGTTACTCAACCACGTTGCTTGCACAAATTGATGCCAGCTTTGCACACCGTGTTGTGGTGCATGGTATAACTCACGTTGCTCAACAAAGCTCAGTAATTTACCGAAGCTCTCGCCTTCTTTAATAACGTATTTAAATTGGCTCGCACCAGCATGAACAGCAAAAGCCATTAATGTTTCTTCAAGTGCACGTGCATTCCATAATGGAAGTACACATGGCTGCTGAACATAATACGTTCCAGCGCGTGGCGATGCATCACCCCAAGATTCAAGATCATGCAAGCCGGGAAGCACAACGTCTACACCAGCAAGAGCGGCAGTTTCGTTTACACGGTCTGCAACAACCACGGTTAGTTCAGCGCCAGCAATGGCCGCCTCAACCGCCGCGCGATCCGGCCAATCATAGGCAAGGTTCGCATCAGCAATGATTAAGGTTTTGATTTGTTTGGCAGCAGCTGCTTTTAATACTGCTGCGGTTTCGTCTAGGCTACTGGCTTTCACTTGTGCAGGAGCGTCAACGGTCACACCCTCATTACCTAAAATTGCATTCAGATAATTTGCGGCCAAATACAGTCCGAGACTTTGCTCACCTGTATGCGCAGCACCACCAACATAAATCAAACTATGTTGCTCATGCTTTTTAATTTCAATCAAACGCGTAATCGTATACTCAATGACAGATTGCTTCAGTTCAGCAAGCGCTGGATTAGCTTCGACACTAATCTTTGCACCCTCAGAAGCCGCACGTTCTGCAGCAGCAGGAAATGGTGCGTTAATGCCAGCCGCAACTTGTTTAGCGATATGCCATGCAAGCGCAGTCATGTCTTCCATAGACACACGTGCACGGAAATCAGAACTGGTACCGGTTTGACTAACAGTCGGTTCGAAAGCGATTAATTGGCCCATGGTCGCCGTAGCGCCATGACCCTTCACCTTGCGTTGCTCACCAAACTGAACGTGATCTTCCAAGCGAGCAGTACCACCGCCTAAAAAGTCAGAACCAAGCGTCACCAATAAGTCAGCATCAGCAACGTGATAAACAGGATCGTTAGCTGCGGCAGCACCAAATGAAATCGCGCGTGCTTTACGTGCTACATCTTGTGCGTATGGATGATAAGCAGCATGCTGCAAACGTCCGCCAAGTGCTTTGTCTAATTCAGCAGCTAAACGTTCGCGACTAGGGCCATTCCATGGACCGGTAATCAATCCGACCGTGCCGGCTTTCATTGAAGCGCCGACTTTAGCGTCGATCGCATCCCAATCACCGAGACCTAAACCATCAGCACCAGCAACTAAAGGACCGTCAACTGGCTGATCGGCCGTACCACCTAAAACACGGCGATCTGGATCGTACAAATCAAGCAAAGCAGCCTGGCCATTAATATCCAAGGTGCCTTTGGTGCCCGCATTATCTGGATTACCCTCGATTTTAATCGGGCGACCGTCATAAAGCTTCACCATCACCGGGCGCACATAGCCGTTATTGCGCAGCAAGCTGCTATAATAAACGCCTTTGGCTAAAATTTGATTTTCAGGTTGTTGTACATAGGGCACCAATGTTTCTGGTGCCTTGTGCCAACATCCGGCCATGCCAAATACAGCAGCAGCACCAGATAGCTTTAAAAAGCCACGGCGACTGGTACTTGGTAAGACTTGGCGGAGATCTTCGATATGCTCAGATGACGTGTCACGTGGAGCACTGCTATCTTTGAGATTGCCATCTTCGTCAATTCCGTATTCACGACGAATGGCTTGCAGCTGTTGCTCAACATCAGCGTTAAATTCAGAAGCCTTTGCTGCATCTACTGCAGGGGCTCCGTAATATTCATCTAAGCTTTTCCATAGCTGTTTCGGCATTAGGGGTTGCTCGCTCTATTGATGACAGGTGCTACATTGAGTTGGTGCATTTTGATGCATCATTTTACCATAAAACGCCTTGTGGGTTTCAGGTAAATCAGCAACGCGCCAACGCGGTAACTCAGGATAATCAGATAATAATTTCTTTAAATGTTCAGCTTGGGCACTCGTAAAGTATTCGAGATTTAAGAGCTTCTCGTCTGCCTTGTCACCCTCATTAAATACACCACGTAATTTTTCTTGAGTTTCTTCTTTGGCGTGATCGTCATGCGCATGCTGCGTTGTATCCTCTGCGTGTGCATGCTCAGCGTGGTCATCATGATGTGCATGTGCTAAAGTATGACGCTCTTTAAAGGTCGCCTTATTGTCAGGTCGGATATTATGACGAATGACGTCATAGTTTCCGGTACCAACTAAGAAGGTCGCATTGTCATTTTCATCGTAACGATTTTGCAAGCCACTGCGCTTACTCTTCCAACTGACATAATTATCGTTGCGGTGACACTCGATACACCACCCCATGGTCAGGTCAGCATGTTGGCGCACGACCTCCATTTCATCGATTGGGCCATGACAAGTCTTACAAGAAACCCCAGCTTTTACATGCCACTCATG
>CBDUFM010000298.1:0-4586 GCA_965366325.1 uncultured bacterium | reverse complement strand
GTCTCGCCACGGCCCACCAATATATGCATTTAAATCGGTGTTGCCCTTGATCGGCGTAAGGTCCCACTCAACACGAATGTTTTCCCCGACCGCATCCTTAAATCCAAAATTATAGCAACCATTAGCAAACTCGCCATTTAATTGCAGCTGCTTCTCACTAAGACCGACACGGCTTTCCGCGCCCTCCTTCAAATCCAGCATAGTCGTATTGATGACGCTCCAGTAATTAAAAAATTTCACATTCCAATGATCAGCCAAGTCCGCCAAATCCACTGCATCAAAATCTTCTTGGTAAAACAATTTCCACGATCGCAGCTCTTTAAGCTTTTCATTATACCAGGCACAAGCCGCCAACACAATTAAGCAAGCAGAAACTGCTGAGACCCAAAACACCTTTTTATTTTTACGGTACCAACGCCGTATAATATCGACAATGGTATCTTGATAGGCACTGACACCCTGACCGGCCTGATAACTTTTCAGATCCTCAATCATATCCAAGACCGAGGCATAGCGCTTGCTGGCGTCAAAGGCGATAGCCTTTTCGGCGATTGCTAAAAGTCGCGGTGGAATCTCCGCGCGCTCTGCGTCGCTAAGCGGATCAACGTGCCCCTTACGTTTCTTCTCCCAAAACTCATCACTGTCTGTAGACCACATGACATGGCGCAAAGTCAACAAATGAAATAAACTGGAGCCCAAACAGTAGACATCTGAACTTTTGGTCGCTTCTTCGCGACGCGCCTGTTCCGGCGCCATATAGGCTGGGGTACCGACCAATTTATTGCGCTGCTCTAAAGACTCGGCCTCGGTAACCGCAGAACCCCAATCGACGACTACAACTTCGCCAAATTTCCCCAGCATAATATTGTCAGGTTTAATGTCGCGGTGAATAATGCCTTTATCATGGGCGTAAGCCACCGCATCGCATATTTTTAAAAAGACGTTAATCCGGTCATTATAGGATTTAACCGGTCCATTATACTGCTTATCTTCATCCAAAAGGCGGATTGCATCACGCAAGGTGACCCCTTCGGCTTTGCGCATCGTAAAATAACATTCACCATCGTTACTGGTGCGCATATCAAAAACCGGCAGAATATTCGGATGTTCCAATTGCGCTGTCATTTGCGCTTCGTGGAGAAACTTTTTAATCCGCTGCTTGCCTGACTTACTTTTTCGGTGCAGGATTTTCACCGCTACATCACGATTAAAAAAAGAATCGTGCGCCGACAAAACCAGTGCACTGCCACCAGTGCCGAGCTCTTTTAAATCTTCATAACGTGGATTATCTGCATTCAGCAAGCCATCGGCGCCACTCAAACTTATATCGGCATGCATACGTGTGGTCGGCGTTGCGCTGTCTGCTGCTGTGGCCAACAAAAACCCTGATGCCTCCTTAGCACGTGGGTCGCCGCCCTGGTCTTCACCTATAGTTTCTTCTAAATGTGTCGATGCCTGTTCGACGGTATCGCGGGTTGCCGCCTCGTTCGGCTTTTCTGACTTATTCGATGGCTTATTCGATGACTTGGCCGATGTAGCCGCAGGCGTCACCGCGTCCGCATCAGCTAGACCTGAATCAACTGTTTCGTCATTTGAAGAAGGGGTATCTGTCATAAGTGTCTGAGTGTTCTAGTTTATGAAGCAGCGTCGCTATCGCAATCAATGCTTGCAGACCAGTCACGCTCTGCTACTCGCGTGCATGACTGGATTTGCATCCATTTTTCAGTTTCTTTTTGTCGGTAGTTGGCCTCATACATCTCCCAGGTACACAGGCTACGTGGATCGCTAAGACGGTCAGTGAACAGCGTACCATTCATGTGATCACACTCATGGCTCACAATAACAGCCGCCAAGCCATAATAATCGACCTCTGATACTTGGCCAAAACGATCCCAGGCGCGCACGTGCAAAGCCAGAGGGCGCTCTACCGCGCCACGTAGCCCAGGCACTGAGAGACAGCCCTCATAATTCTGCACCGTCTCAGATCCTAGGGCTGTTAACTGTGGATTAACCAAGACCCGGAGCGGTAGATCGGGCATATACGGATAGCGCTGGTTCTGCGCCACTTCAATAACGCACACGCGTATAGGCCGTGCAAGCTGAACCGCCGCCAAGCCAACGCCCCCTGCTGCGCGCATGCTCGCAATCATCTGATCAATGAATAATTGTGTCTCGGCTAAGGCCAAGGTTTCCGCACTGAGTGCCTGCGATTGTTCACGCAAAATCGGATTACCAATTTCTATGATCGGTAAGGTTTCTGGTGCTGTGCTCATCGCTGCGCATCCTGATCAAGGTGCAGCGCAGTCAGAATCTGGGCACAGAGTAACGCTGGCTCGGTATTATTTTCAATCAACAGCGCATCGCTTGGCATTTCCAATGTAGCTAATTGACTCGCCAATAAACTCGGCGGCATAAAATGCTCACGCTTGGTCATACGATCGTGTATGCATGCCTCAGTGCCCTGCAAACAAACCAAGCGCACCTCAGCAATGCCCGAAAAGACTAAATCACGATAGCTCTGCTTTAACAACGACGCCGCCATCACAACCGCCCGGTCATTTTGCTGCGCAGCGAGTAATTGCTGATGCAAAATATGCAGCCATGGTTCACGATCTTGATCATTTAATGGCTTACCCGCACGAAGCTTTGCTACATTTGCTGCTGGGTGATAATCATCACCCTCGATAAATTCTGCCTGTAGTTTTTCGGCAAGCATCTGCCCAATATAACTTTTGCCGGAGCCAGAGACACCCATCAGCACCACACAGAGCGCGGCCATATCAGTCTCTACCTTGGTTTTGTATCGCGTTTATAGCAATGCTATTATTTAATAAGGATATTTTTTGCCACATTTTTTCCGATAAACCGGTTGAAAGACTCTCCACTTCATCAACAGCACTAATTGCAACGGGGTCTTGAAAATCCTGTATATACAATGCAGCCACTTTGCTAATCAGTGACACCATTTCGCTGCAATAATCAAAATAGCGACTTAACTCAAAATCAGTCATCGTTCGTGTCGGTGATGAGGCCGTACGATGCTGCTCGCTGGTAAGCATAACCGGATCTTTAGTTAATTGATGCATATCAACCACATGGGCCATTGAGCGTAATTCATGAATCGCCGCTAAGGCTCGGTTACGTTTAATACTACGCTCGATAGATAATAAATAGACCACAAAGGCACCAATAAAAAAAGCGGTGTTTAATGACGGGTCCAAAATCTGTATGAAATCTAAAATTGATTTCACATCACCCCATTGGTGAAAAAAGAACGGCATAATGATCAATAATAAAAAGATCAGAGCCAAGAGCGACCACACACAAATACGCATCCACGTAATCGGGCGTTGAATGGCTTCGATACGCGCAGCAGATTCTTGCGATATACGTACGAGCTCGGCGGCAACCTTGCGCAAATGCGAGTCCGGAAAGCGCTCGGCGATGCGACGCTCTAAGGTCACAATCGTTTGATCTATCGCCGCTGCGTCTAACTGCCTAAATTGAACCATCGCGCACTCATCATCCCTTAGTGCCGCCAATCGCGGTCTTGCACACAGCCTAGTTCTAGCTCCTGTGTAGGACAAGAACACATTGCGCCCCATCTCGCAAACTGATACTCTGCGGCATGGCTCATTGGTATATAAAAAAAGATGATAGAGCACTTGGTCCCTTCGGTCCCACCGAAATGCGTCGTCGGGTCGAGGCCGGCAAAGTAAAACCCGAGACCATGGTTCGTAAAGGCAGTAACAGCAAGTTCTTAGCGGCCAAGTCCTTCAAGGGCCTGATAAAAGACAGTGTCCACAGCAGCAAGCCAGATGCTGATGACCTAGAGCTCGATGACGGCAGCAGTACAGAGCCAGCATCAACAGATGCAGCTGCGGCTGCCAGCAAGGCAGTCGCCCCGGAAATAAGCGCCGCCGCCAATCCAGATAACGACACCCTCGAACTGGCGGGGAAGACCACTGCTGTTACGGGTGAAATCAGCAACAACACGGCCAACGATTTATTGGATACCAGCGATACCGAGCGTTTGATCCCGCCAACAGATAATCCTGATACGGTACGCACCGCGCGCACCACGCGCATCGACAATGACGACGCCTCGGTCCCGAACTGGATGCTGAAATTCAGCAAGGCCTATCTCGTTTTAGGCTGCTGTGCACTTATCCTGTGTTTAGTCAGCGCCCTGCGTTCCTAAACCCGTGCCCCTGCTACTTGAGCATCACCTGTGGCGCAGTTGGTCCCTCGTGATTTTTAAATCCAGGCTTATGGCTACGCCAGCGCGCATCCGCGACAAATTCCATACTTAAAAATTCGTCGTCAGTATTCTTAAAGTGTTCAGCCATTTGTTGGCGACAGGTAGCCAAGGGCTGTGCATAGTCCGCATCATTAATTAAATTACGCATCTCATAAGGATCTTCGACCATATCGTATAATTCTTCGGCTTCGTTTTCACGATAGAGCGTATATTTAAAAGTATCGTTGCGCAGCATGCGACACGGCTCAACAGTCGTACCCCACTCGCTATGCCATTCACTCACTACATAATCGTGCGCTCGTTTAGATTCATCCAGCATCAGGGC
>CBDUFM010000297.1:0-4598 GCA_965366325.1 uncultured bacterium | reverse complement strand
TCCGACTCCGCCTTCACGGTGGCAGACCACACAGTTATCGTTGATGATTCGGCCGATTTCACCAGTGTAGGTTAATTCACTGTGGTCCTGTGCCGAAGCTTGCGCTTGTACGCCTAGGGCCGCTACTGCAGCGACGCCAATCCAATCAGAAGCATCCACGTTGCCGAACAGCAGAGTGCAGCCGGTGCCATGTAGCGTGGGCTCCAGTTGCGCCATTTTTTTATGATATGCGGCGCAAGCGCAAAGAGCAGGAGGATTGGTGTATTGAGGACAACTAATAATCCCATTAATAAAGCGCCATGCAGCGGTGATGCGGAACTGGCGGCTAAACCCAGTACCCAGAATGGCAGCATACAGGGCAACAGAGACATGCTCATGCCGAGAAAAAAGGACCCGCGCAGGGGGTGTTGCTTGCGTTGTGCTGTGCTGCCGCGCTGGAGGCGTTGAATAAGTTTTTGACTGCTGCTGCTTAAACTGTGAGGCATGAGCTTCAAGCGAATCGGCGCCCACCAAGAGATGGCTTGGAATAGGATGATGATGGCCACTACGATACAAAGGTAGGCAGCCCAATCGCGAACGGCTAATAGTGAAGAGCCGAGGGCCGCGGCACAAACGCCTGCTGTCATGTAGATGAGGGCCTTGCCACATTGATAGGCAAGGAGTTGCTTGCTGGCGCACAAAGCAGGCCGCTGCTCTTGGTCATGACCGAAGCGAAAGCTGAGTATCAGCGGACCACACATACCGGAGCAATGTCCCAGCACCATCAGGCTACCGAGGGTTAATAGTTGGAGGTAGAGCGGGCCAATAGCTGCTTGGTCCACAACCTCGATAAGGGTGGAACAGCAACTAGCGCCTTCATTAATACTGCTGTCGGTCATCTACTGGTCACAGTCAGGAGAGAGGGGTAAAACAGACTTGATCATTAATGGATATATATATCCTCTATTCCAGAATACAAGTTTATCATGATTATTTTCTTTCTTATTATTGGCTTAGCAGCAAGCATATTCAGTGTCGCGGTGTTGATTCTGGTCTTCCAGGTGCGTTCTGGGCAACTAGATGACTTAGACACCCCGCCGTTGCGCATGCTTGGGCTGGACGAGGTCCAGCAGCTATCTGAGAAAGATCATATTTAGCATAGAGGAAAACTCGTGACTGAGCAGCTCAATCCCATCGAACAGGCCCCCATCGATAAACTCAGTGGTCAGCCTATTGTCGATACCGTTATCTACGACAACAAGGTTGTCGCACAATTTTTATGGGCGGCCATTATCTGGGGCTTGGTTGGCTTCGTCGTCGGCTTGCTCTTGGCTTTTCAGTTGGCTGGTCTTGGATCAACTTGGGGCGTGGATGCTTTTGGTTGGTTAAATTCCGAGTATACCTCGTTTGGTCGTTTGCGTCCGCTGCATACCAATGCCGTTATCTTTGCTTTTACGGGTAATATTATCTTTGCCGGTGTGTACTATTCGCTGCAGCGTTTGTTAAAAGCGCGCATGTATAATGATAAATTAACATTTTTGAATATGTGGGGTTGGCAGGCAATTATTGTTGCTGCTGCGGTGACCCTGCCACTGGGTCTTACAAGTGGTAAAGAGTATGCGGAACTTGAGTGGCCAATTGATATAGCGATCGCAGTGGTGTGGGTGGCCTTTGGTTTGAATATGATTGGTACCATTATTAAGCGTCGTGAACGTCATCTTTATGTAGCCATTTGGTTTTATATCGCGACTTGGGCAGGCATCGCCATGTTGCATATCATTAACTCTTTTGAAGTGCCTGTGAGTTTGTTTAAGTCGTACTCAGCTTACGCAGGGGTGCAGGACGCGCTCGTACAATGGTGGTATGGACATAACGCAGTGGCTTTCTTTTTAACCACGCCAATTTTAGGTTTAATGTATTACTTCCTGCCTAAGGCCGCTGGTCGTCCGGTTTATTCCTATCGTTTAAGTATTATTCATTTCTGGTCGTTGGTGTTTATTTATATTTGGGCTGGTCCGCATCATCTATTGCATACCTCCTTGCCAGCATGGGCACAAAGCCTTGGTGTTACCTTTTCTATTATGTTGTTGATGCCTAGCTGGGGCGGCATGTTAAATGGTCTGTTAACACTGCGTGGTGCTTGGGATAAAGTGCGCGAAGAACCGGTACTGAAATTCTTTGTAGCAGCGGTGACCTTTTATGGCATGTCTACCTTTGAGGGCCCATTAATGTCCTTACGCGAAGTAAATGCATTGAGTCATAATACTGACTGGACTATCGGTCACGTGCATAGTGGCGCTTTAGGTTGGGTCGGCTGTATGGGCTTTGGGGTTATTTACTGGTTGATGCCGCGCCTCTATAAAACAAATCTGTTTTCAAAAGACTGGGCGAACTTGCATTTTTGGTTAGCAACTATCGGTATTGTTTTATACATTATTGGGATGTGGATTTCGGGCATTACCCAAGGCGCCATGTGGTTTGCATTTACTGCAGACGCGCGTTTGCAGTATCCTGACTGGATTGAAATCATTAATGCGATTGAAATGTTCCAGTGGGTTCGTGCTATTGGTGGCCTCTTGTATGTTGTCGGTATGATTATCTTAATTGTTAACATCGTGAAAACAGCCAAGTCTGGTAGCAGTGTAGAAGATGAAACGATTCAGGCCTTGCCATTATGGACTGAGCCAGAACCAGACGTCTTTGCTGAATTAAGTGAGACAAAAAATCAACCACGTAAGTGGATTGCACGCATCAATGTTTTGCACGCAGCGATTGAACGTTGGCCGATCACCTTCCTCGTCTTAACCGGTATTGCTTTGTCGATCGGCAGTATGTGTGAAATTGTACCGAATATGATGCAGGGTGCACTGACACCTAAGATTGAATCGATTAAACCATATACGCCTTTGGAGTTAGCTGGTCGTGATGTGTACATTCGCGAAGGCTGTGTGAACTGTCATACGCAAATGGTGCGTACCCTGCGTGCGGATACCGCCCGTTATGGTGAGTACACTCGTCCCGGTGAAGGTATTTACGAACGTCCATTCTTGTGGGGTTCTAAACGTACGGGTCCTGACCTAGCGCGTGTGGGCGTTGGTCGATTAAGCGGCGCGACGGGTGTGCTGTGGCATTGGGCACATATGTACAATCCGCAAGAAACCTCCGAAGGCACCGTGATGCCAGCGTATGAGAATATCTATCGTGATGACACTGATTTTGCCATCCTCAGTCGCAAACTAGAGATGCTAAAATTATTGGGCACGCCATATAGTGACGAATTAATTGCAAACGCAGAGGAACACGCTCGCGAACAGGCGGCAACGATTGTATCCATCTTAGAGAAGCAAGATGCGCAGGCGGCATTAATCCCTGAGATACCTGATAATGTTGCGGATAAAGAAATTGTGGCGTTGACTGCTTACTTATTACGACTCGGTACGGATTTGGAGAAATAAGCATGCATCAATTACTCGAACAGACTGCGCAGTGGGGTCCAATCGCAGGTTTAATCATTTGTTTTAGCGTGTTTGTGTTAGTCTTGCTGCATCAAATTTCAGATCGCAGACCTGGACACGCAGAACATATGGGTGCTTTACCGTTATCTGATGAGAAGGAACAGGGTGAATAAAATGAGCACAGAAATGAATACAGAATCACAAGAGACAGCAACTCAGCCTGAACCAAGTAAGTATGTGGATCCAAATATTCGCGAGCACAGCTTTGACGGTATTCAAGAATATGATAATAATTTACCACGTTGGTGGGTCTGGACGTTTATTCTTTGTATCGTGTGGGCATTTTTCTATGGTGTACACTATCATTGGCTAGGAACTGGAAAAATTGGTATTGCAGCCGTGGAAGAAGAGAATCGAATTGCCTTGGCCATTCAAATTGCTAATAGCCCAGGCGAATTGCCAGAAGAGGTCTTAGCGCAAATGAGTCACGACGAAGCGCGGATCACGGCAGGTGCTGCGATTTTTACTAAAGCAAACTGCGCTATGTGTCATGGAGCTGACGCTTACGGAAATGTCGGGCCGAATCTGCGTGACAATTACTGGCTTTATGGCAGTACGATGAAGGATATCATTGAGTCCATTCGAGATGGCCGCGTTAATAAAACAACCAATATGCAGATGCCAGCACAGGGTGCTATTCTGTCGATTGACGAGATATACAGTCTCACTGCCTATTTAGTCGACCTCAACAGGAAGACAGCAAAGGTAGATCATAAAACCAGCACTGGCAAACAGGCGGAAGGTGAGATCTCTCTCATAGAGTACTAGTTATGTCACAAAACGAATCCGATGATTTTAGAAGTGTGCTATATAGCGTCGATCGCGAGGGTCATCGGAAGTGGTTGTATGTTGACATAGTTCAAGGCGCTTGGCGTAGCCGCCGGCGTTTGCTGGCCTATTTTTTGATTGCCTTTTATTTGGCATTGCCGTTTTTAAGTATAAACGGCAATCCGATGCTGCGTATCGATATCCCATCACGCAGCTATACGTTAATGGGTCAAATATTTTGGCCCCAAGATTTTGCTTATGCGCTGTTATTCGTTTTACTGGGTATAATCGGCACGCTGCTGATGGTGTCCTTGTGCGGACGCGTGTTTTGTGGAT
>CBDUFM010000296.1:0-4621 GCA_965366325.1 uncultured bacterium | reverse complement strand
ATTTAAAAAAAGTTAAAAATATTAAGATGCTGGTGATGCTTGAGCTCAGCCAAACTTGGTGTTGCTGCACCGGGCCACTGTTCGTTACAGCCATAGCTGCGTACATCACGTGCGCGCTGTTTAAGAGCAGCACGCGTAAGTCCAGACAGCACATTCAGACTAACAATAGAAAAGCCCTTAAAGGTTTGCACAGCATTGCTCGGACCACAATACGCTTCATAGAGACTAACATCATAGGTGCCGTCGCCATTATAGATATCATGATTGCCTGGGCATTGAAAAACCGCAATACCATAAGTCGATTGCACATATTCCCACATACGCCGATAAGCTGGACCTATTCTATGCCAATCACTCGGCACGCGTTCAACGATATCACCGGTAATAACAAAGGCATCCGGCCGCTCTTGGTGAATGATGAACTCAATGCGCTCACGCAATAAGGCCACTGCACTCTTACTATCTAAATGAAGATCAGTCAAATGGGCAAGACGTAATGCTGGCATTTGTTTCCTTAACATTCAATAATATTCACGGCGAGTCCGCCGCGCGCAGTTTCCTTATACTTCTTTTTCATGTCAGCGCCAGTATCACGCATGGTCTTTATGACTTTATCCAAAGAAACGTAGTGGCTGCCATTACCGCGTAAGGCCATGCGTGCTGCATTAACAGCCTTGACTGCCGCCATCGCATTGCGCTCTATGCACGGCACCTGCACTAAGCCGCCGACAGGGTCGCAGGTTAAGCCTAAATTATGCTCCATGCCAATCTCAGCCGCGTTTTCAACTTGCTGCGGGCTCCCGCCCATCACTTCACATAAGGCACCAGCAGCCATCGAGCAGGCCACCCCCACTTCACCCTGACAACCAACATCAGCCCCAGAAATAGATGCATTTTTTTGGTACAGAATACCAATCGCAGAAGCCGTTAATAAAAAAGTACGATGCCAATCTTGGGGCGCACGTCGATTACAACGCTCAAAATAGCGCATAACAGCAGGAATAATTCCAGCAGCGCCATTCGTCGGTGCAGTGACAACACGTGATCCCGCAGCGTTTTCTTCATTCACCGCCAAGGCATAACAGTTAATCCAATCCATCCCAACCAGCGGGTCTGCCTGCGCAAACTCAGCATCATCGTTGAGCCGTTGGTATAAATCTGCCGCGCGCCGTTTCACTTTTAGAAAACCGGGCAGTTGACCACGCTGTTGACAGCCACGCTTAATACAATCAACCATGCACTGCCAGATAGCATCGAGGCCGGATTCAATTTCAGCCTGCGTACGCGCAACTAATTCATTCTGCCACATGAGCGCACTAATCGATATATCGGCAGCAGCACAATGCGCCACTAATTCATCTGCGCTACGAAAGGGAAATGGCAGCGCTTCATCTAAATCTACCCCAGCGGCAGCCTGCTCCTTGCTTTCCTTGAGCTCCTGCTCATCTAATACAAAACCGCCACCAATGCTGTAGAACGTCGCTTCATGGAGCACCGTTTTCTGCTTATCTCGCGCTATTAAATGCAATGCATTGGGGTGACCCGGACGTTGTTTATGCGTAAACAAAAGGTGCTCAGACAAGACAAAGCGGATGTCCTGTTTGCCATCCAATAGCAAACGGCCAGTATCAGCAAGATCCTGCATCCATCCATCCACGGCATCAACATCTACTGTGGCAGGTGCATGTCCCATTAAACCGAGCACCACGGCTTTATCAGAGCCATGCCCTTTGCCGGTTGCCCCCAAAGAGCCAAAGAGTTCAACCTGGACATTATCCACCAATGCCAAATCACTAACCGCAGATAAAAATAAGCGTGCAGCTTTCATTGGCCCAACTGTATGTGAGCTAGAAGGACCTATCCCTATCTTAAACAAGTCAAAGCAGCTAATCGACATTAGGCCCCCTGCGCATTTTCCTCAGCTTCCGACCCGCCTTCGGTCGCAGCTGTCACATGTTGATGCTGATGAATATGCTCTTCACAATAACCAGGACTACCATCACACTGGTTGCAATAACGGAACTTCATCTCTGGGTGTGTTTTATCAGTAATACCACAGCTTGCGCAGGTATGAAAAGGAACAGCCGCCTCTTTCTTTTCCTTCATCTGAACTTGCATTTGCTTGTTACGGCCACGTATTTTCCGAAAGACGTCTGCACCAAGAAACAGAAAGAAGTTAGCCGTTGCAGAAACTACGGATATTTGATCATAACCAGAGCCCATAACCACTAAATACGCAAAGCCCAGCCAAGTAATTAAAGCAAACCACTTAACCTTAATCGGCAAGATAAAAAACAGCAATAATTCATAATCTGGATTATAAAAGGCAAAAGCCAGAAATACCGCTGTCATAACAAACATATTGCCAAATGACTGCTGCGGAACTAGAAACGCCAATAGGACTGAAATAAGATATCCTGATAAAAGAAAAGCGTTATACTTACCCGATCCCCAAAACTGTTCTAGGGAACTACCGAAAATGTAAAAGAGCATCCAGGCAAATAGGGCAAAAAAGAAATGCGATGTGGGCGGCAAAATGACGTAGGTGCACAAGCGCCAAAATTCGCCCTCTAGCACTTTAGCTGCACGCAAATCAATTACTTCAGATTCCAAGGCACCCTGCATCACCATGAGAAACGCTATGACCTGTGCGCCAATGAGGGCGACGGTCATATGAGGTATATTTAGCAATTTATAAATTCTATTCATGCGTGCTTTCATCTATTCCGTGTGACAACAGGATCATGGCAATACAGGCAGAGAGTCCGCCATCCGCTTTAAAGACTCCATCATTAAGGCGTGCGTACAGGCAAAGTTGAAACGCACGAATCCTGGGGCATCAAAATCAGCTCCATTACTCAGGCCAACGCCCGCCTTTTCAAAATGAGCTATGGGATCCGCTAGGTTCAAGGCACGAACATCCAACCAAGCCAAATATGTTCCCTCGACACGGTACATGTTTACACCCGGCATGGCTGCCACTGCTTTCTGTAAATCATCACGGTTGCGCGTCAGGTAACGGAGTAGATCCGCCTTCCATTCGGCACAATCACGATAAGCGACCAACGCCGCATCAAGGCCAAGGATATTGGGGTCGGGGACAATACCTGAAAGAGCATTTTTAAATTTACGGCGCAGCCCCTTCTCCTCGATAATCGCAAAACAACAAGCCAAACCTGGTAAATTATAAATTTTACTCGGCGCCATAAAAGTCATGCACTTATTTGCGATAGCAGATGAGATGGTAGCGGTCGGTATGTGCTGCTGGTCATCACCAAGGATTAAATCGCAATGAATCTCGTCGCTGCTCACAGTCACATCATATTTCAAACAAAGGTCACTGAGCTTAACGAGTTCCTCACGGGTATAAACACGCCCAACAGGATTATGTGGATTACACATTAAAAATAGCGAGACACCCTGCTTAAACTCTTCTTCTATGGCGGCAAAGTCTATTTCCCACGCAGTGCCCGTATCAATCATTGGCACCTTGCACAGTTTTTGATTAAAGTTACGAGGCGCTTTAAGAAATGGTGGATAGATGGGCGTCAAGGTCATGACCCGCTCTTGTTCCGCAGCGACCGCACGACAGGCAGCATTGAATCCGCACACCAAACCTGGTAACCAAATAATAGACTCGGCACTAAGCGACCAGCCATAGGATTCTTTCAAATACGCCTGTATAACTGCATAATGCTCTTCGGATGCGACTGCATAACCATAGACACCGTGCTCAACGCGTTTATGTAATGAATCAATCACTGCGGGTGGTGCTTTAAAATCCATATCAGCAACCCAATGTGGGTTAATATCACGGCCCTTATAGCGCGCCCATTTGTAGCAATCTGAGTTTTTACGGTCTATGACTTCATCAAAATCGTGCACATCTGCTCCAACGCAGAAGGTTGTAAGTCGCTCTGACCTAATTCAAAGCCCTAAACAACGCATAATACGTGCAATCAGCCCACAGATCAGCTATTCCTTTGCACCGTGATTAGCATCTCGACAGCACCAAGAGCCTGCGCGGTCAGCTACCAGCAGCGCGGCGGCCTAATGACCGCGATTAATATCTAGCTGTGGCAAGGCCTTTTGAAGACGCTCAACGCCTTTATCAGTCACCAGCGTTTCCCAGAGATATATTTTTTCTAGCTGCTTCAATCCATGCAATTTATCTAAACCAGCATCGGTAATGGCGCACTTATAGAGATTCAAGACCTCGAGATTTTTTAATTGAGCAATACGTGCTAGCGCCGCATCGCTAATCTTGGTTTGATGAACATACAGTCGCTGCAGTTGCTGACACTGTGCGAGAATTGCCAGTGAAGTGTCGTCTAAACGACTACGCCCAGCATCAATCCAGCGCACATGTGCAGCTATGCTACTCATCGCATCCTTTAATGTCGCAAAATCCACTTTGCTATAACGCATATCTAATTCGAGCAACGCACCATTGCTCGACAAGGTATTCACCAAGATGCCAGCATCCTGCATGGTTTTTAACGCTGCCGCGTCTGGTTTACCAAGACCTTGGCTCTGTGCTTCAATTTTACTGACACGCCGATCAACTTGCTGTGCTGGCTTTTTGGCCACTGCTTCTTGAGAGAAATGAGCACCACCTAAA
>CBDUFM010000295.1:0-4626 GCA_965366325.1 uncultured bacterium | reverse complement strand
TATTTAACCTCTAAAACCCATTGCATGACCGCGAAGAGGGTTTGTGCAGTGAGGGTGTTGCGTAAGCCGTAGCCGCCGGTGGCTGAGCCTGGTTCATAAAATGGTTTGCTGTTGTTTGGGTGGATGCCGTCCTTGCTGATGAAGCCTTCCCACTTACCGCCGGATAATTCCATGATCTGTTCATAAAATGGAATGACTGGCAGGGATTCTTTTTTTGCAATGTCATGCACAACGGCATTAAAGGCTTTGACTTGATCAATTTTACCACGTGCTGGTGGTAGTGTGGTCAGGATGCAGACGCAGCCCGTGGCTTGTAGCTTATCAACGATGGACTGGAGATTCTTTTTATATTGATCGACCGAATGTCCTTTGAGAACATCATTGGTGCCAATTAAAATAATGGCGACTTCCGGTTTGTGCTTGCTGATAACCTTGGGTACAGCGCTAAGGAGTTGGCCCGATGTCCAGCCCGAATAGTTGCCAAATGCTGGGCCTTTGCCGCGCAGACAGTCGGTTAAAGGGTTACGCCATTTAAAGACTAAATTGTCAGGATGTTTCATCCAGCTAATTGGTGTTGCAAATGCATTACTGTAGGTGATTGAATCGCCAAGGGTTGAAACAAAGAGTTTTTTACCATTAAATTTTTTATGTGTTTCAATGCAGGCATCTGCCCATGCTGGTTTTTCACCAAGTAATGTTGCTAGGCGTTCTGCGTTTTCTTTAGCCGCCTTCTCGGCTTTGGCTTTTGCATCGCGTTCAGCTTGGCTGAGGGTAAATGACGCTGGTCCTAGGGCGCCGCTGTTTAAATCAATAGGTGCTTGGTTTTGTTTGCTGTGAAATGGTGCGGGGCCACCAACCAGGGCACGCAGTACTTCGCGTGTCGCTTCCAGGCGTGGGCTGTCGACTTTAATAATGACGGTGCCGGCATCTTCGCGGAAGGTCCGAACCGTTTCGCCTTCAAAACTAGCGATTTCGCGCAGGCCATAACGGATTTGGTCCCGACTGAGCCGTTTTTCTTTTTCAACTAGCATCATCATTTCTACGTCTTGTTGGCCACGGCGATAGCCTTTGAGGCGAATGGATGGAAAAATAATCGTGTCTTGTATCGGCAGTTTGTCATATTCACCGTTATAAAAAACCACGTAATCGTTGCCACTGCGTCCACCTGGTTGTTCGCGCCATGCACTAGTTTTGAAAGTGGTGAGCCATGGGAGATGGCCGTTGCTGCCTTTAAAGTGATCCATAATGCGCACGTTGGCGTAGGCATTATTGGAAAAAGTCAGATTGGGTACACCGCCATAGGACCAGATGATTTGTTGACCTGTGTAAAATTCGCCGCCATCAAAACGGTCGCTGTTGCGTCGTGCGATGTGCTCGTGGGCGGTGAGGCCACCGACGACGTTTAGGTCGAGACTGCGATCTAAAATAGTTTCACTATATTGCGGACGTGAAACATCGGCACGGAAGACCACGGGAACATTGCCCTTGTCTTTGAAGGCCTCGCGAAAAATAGTGCCAAGTTCATTGAGTGCCATGTAGCCACTGTGGTAGCGAGGTTCGTCTAGGAGCCAGTAACAGCCGTCATCTTTTTGACGATATTGATTTTTGTTGTTAAGGAACAGTTGTAGTTGAACTTTATCCCAGCCTTTTTCTTTAAAATGCTTGGTGTATTCAGCGCCAATGGCTTTGACCGTATCTTCAAACTCTTGGCTAAAGCGTGGTTCAAGGCTGGGGTTTTTCTTGAGGTCATGTTCAAACATGTGTGCTTGATTAAAATCAGCAGGCCAGCGCTCATAAAACATCAAGGTTTGATGGGTGATTGGTTGCTCAGAGCGGTGGTTATTTTTTACAATAGAGCCAGAGAAAATGCCTTCGTAGCAAGCGTCAAAGGCCGACCAGTCGCTGACTTTTGCATTCTTGCCGCTACCACTAATCGCTGGCGCAGGACGACGCATGGATTTGCGATGCGTGTACGGGACGCCGTTAAAGGTGCAGCGATTCTGGTGCGCCAAGGCTGTGATTGCATTATTGGTTGCTATGAATTTTGCGTTGGCTGATTTGTCATTTACGTGTGCATCTTTAAAATTGCTTTGCCAACCTGAGTAGTGATTGAATTCCACTGTGTAGCCAATCTCGCGTGGCATATTGGTATTGGCGACAGCAACTTCTACTTGCACGTCTAATGGTTTTTGGCCTGGTGCAGTAATGCTGATTTTACCAGTGTGCGTTTTTGCTGCAGCGGCTTTATCAACTAAAATATCAACATAAATTGATTGTACCTTTTGTCCTTCAACTGCATTATGCGTATCTGGAATGTGAATAACATTATTCAACTTATTGAGTGGCAAGAGTGGGTCGGGGTGAAATTGGTCTTTAACTTTTACGTACCATTCGCGATAGAGGTCAACATGTAAGTCTGCTGAACCTTCCCAGGTGACGCGAATATCTTTCAGGTCACTAGCACTGACATTTTCGACAGCCACTTGAAAGGCGACCCATTCATCGCGCCAAGCATTGAGCGTGGCGGTATGGGTTTTGCCGTTCCAAATGTTGTTGCCATTACGGTAATTGCCGGTTTTGTTGAGCGCGTAACTTTCATCTTCGATGCGATTGCCGCTGCGTGGATTTACTTGTTGGAGGTCTGGGTAGGCCCAGACGGCTAGGCTGTCGTTTTGTAGTGGGCTGCCATCACCAGCACTATAACGTGGGGCAACAGCTGGGATGCTCAAGGTGCCGGTAACAGTGGCGCTACTGCGTGCGGTGGGGCCTTTGTTGCCGGCTTCATCTACGGCACAGATTTCAATGCTGACTTTTTTTCCAGGTGTTTGTTCGGAGAGGCGAATGAGTTGAGTGCTGCCAGCTGCTAGTGGTGCATTGAGCATCCATGCCGGAACTGGTTTTCCGTCGACGCTTATTTCATAGTAGAGTGCCGTGCCTGTTTTACCGTCATCGCCAGTGCTGTTGATTTCCAGTAGAACTTCGCCGACTTGTAAATTATCGCGCCATATACTTTTGACGGCGAGTTTGCCTGGTGCAGTGCTGTCTTCTTTAACTGCCTCAATAATTAATTTGGGCGCTTTGCCATTTTGTTCGCGTAAAAATATCCAAGGATTATGTTCTTTGCCATCCACTTTGCGTAGGGTTTTGCCGACCCATGGCATGCGACGCCAGCCATCGTGTTCGGAGATGATAAAGCCGTGGTGATGGCCGCTGGCGACAGCTTCGATAACTTCCGCATCAACATCGAGTTCATAAATGCCGCCGCGTTGACGTACCTGACCGTAGCAGGAGCGGCTGCCGCACATTTCATTAATGACATGTCCAAGATTAGAGCCGGCCCATGCCCAATGCTCCCGAACCCGTGGGGTGTTCCACGTCGCACCGCTGGTATTCTCGCCAAAACTGCTTGCATTGCCTGCTTTCCAGGGACTGGCTACGGAGGAAAAGCCGACTTTATAGAGGATGGCGCCTGCATTATGAAATTGCAGGGTCGCCTTTTTGACCGTCATGCCCTTAATTTTTGCCAGATCAAAATTGACCATCACAAACTCTTCTGGCCCCTTGATTTTCCCACGCGTAGCTTTGTTGCCAGCGTTGAAGTTGGCTTCTTTGCCAATGTTGCCAACGTGACAGTTTTCATTTGCTGCAAAGGTGAATTCTGCGCTATCTAGAGAGATGGCGCTGAGGCAGAGTGTGCAGCAGAGCAGGTGGAATAATGATTTCATGGGGTGCGCTCCAGTGAAGGACAGGTTTCATGTACATTGTATATATACAGATTGAAATAATGTATAAATACAATGCTAAAAGGGTCAAGATGTGACAGGCACTGTTATCCATAAATATTCATAAAATATTATATATAAACAAGATACGACACATATCTGATATCTTTCAGGGACCTCGTTCCTTGTATTTCTGTATATATAAAACTTGACCTTGTATATATAATCGCTAGGTACAGGGCTATGAAAAGGACGCTTGCCCAGTCACAATATATACAGATTTACGAGGCCGTTCGCGAAGAAATTCTCAGCGGTACACGCCGCGCCGGTGTGCGCTTGCCGTCGATACGTAGTTTCGCCAAGCAATGGGCGGTTAGCACCATCACCGTGATTAAGGCCTTTGATAAGCTGAAGGATGAGGGCCTCGTGATAAGCACTGAACGCAGTGGTTTTTTTGTGGCCAGCGGCAAGAAGTCAGCAGTGATCCGAAAAAAAATTGGTTTTTTGGTGCCTGTGAAGGCGCAAGAGCTGTATGAAAATAAAAACATTCAAGCGGCATGTCGCTATTTAAAGGCCTATGCCGATAAGTCGCAGCATCGTTTGAGTATGCATTTGGCGCGTTGGGGTGCTGAGGGCGGTGGCCATGTCTATTTATCTGCACAGGCCATTAGCGACTATGGCTTAGACGCGGTCGTATTAATGGACGTTTATAATTACCATTATTTATCGAGTTTAGCGACCTTACGTATTCCGATTATTATGCTGGATGCGGATGCGAGTAATTTAGGTATTGATAGTCTCTACTTTGATAACGTGCATGCCGCAGTGCAATTAACGCAAACACTAATTAATCTGGGTCATAGGCATATATTATTTGTTGGTGGACCACTGCCATCTGCCCTCG
>CBDUFM010000294.1:0-4631 GCA_965366325.1 uncultured bacterium | reverse complement strand
CAGGCGGCTGAGTTCTGCTTGGTCTAGTTCGGCGCTTGCGAGCCAGCTAGAGGCTGTCATCACAATGATGCAGCTGGTGGTCCAGAGTCGGGTCCATAAATGGGCCATGAAAATCTCCAAAATGTGGTATGAGGCGGTTAAGATCATGTACAGGATAAGAGAGCGCCAAGTGTACCAAGCAGGTGGCCTAGTAAGGCCTATGATCTGCTTAGTCTATTGGCATTGCTAGGAGCTGCTGCATAGGGGAGTAACAGTGCGAGAAGCGCTACAAACGGTCCCAGAATGCGCTCATGGAGCTGCTTATGGATGGTTTGGGGGCACTTAAGGCGCAATCACGCAATCTAGCCACAGCCCAGTTGAGCGAAACCCAAATCTCTGCTTGACGGATGGGTTCAGCTAATACATTTGCCGCCCCCTTAGAGATAGAGGCGCCCCAAATGACTACCAATAATTCAGTTCAAAAGCAACCACGTCGTTCTTGCCACTTCACTGGCCGTAAAACCGAATCCGGTTACAAGAAATGTGAAAAAGGTGCAGTGCGTAAAGGCGGTGTAGGTAACAAAGTTAAGAGCCGTACCAAGCGTAAGATCAAGCCAAACCTGAAGAAGGTTCGTGCAGTCATCGACGGTAAAGTTCGTCGTGTTTACGTCAGTACCAAGGCCATCAAAAGCGGCCTCGTTGTCAAGCCAATGTGGAAAAGCGTTGCAGATAGCGAATAACGGCTAACTACCAATAGCCCCGGCGCTGTGGCGGAGCGGCTACGCGGTGGATTGCAAATCCATAGACCCCGGTTCAAATCCGGGCGGCGCCTCCAGAAAAGAACCCTCAATCACGCAAGTGACTGAGGGTTTTTCTATAAATACCCAAAAATGAGAACGAGAGAGCCCGGATTTGAACCGGGGCGTTAGCCCCAATCGGGGGCCTATGGGGAGCGCAGCATGAAGCGCTTTTATACTGGCCACGTGTGGCCAAAAGTGGCAGCGGCGTCCCGCCGCTGGAAGAGTCTGCAATAACCCAAGCAGGCCCTCAGATCCTCAGAGCAACATTTCGCAAATAAAACTCTCACGCAGTTGTCCAAGCTGGATGCATATGCTTAACCCAGCGGCGAGACGCCGCAGCCACACTGAAGCAGATTGCACTAAGCCAAGCAAGCCCTCAAGCCAACAGTTCCTCAAGCCTGGGACCGCGGACGTCCCGTCCGCATACTACGCACGCAAACCAATTCCCCCTGCGAGTATCTCATTCAATGCAGTGACTCACAACAATAATACACAAATAATCAGCGGCGATTCCACCTTGCTCAAGGGAAATCCCGAAACTATTATTATGGGGAAGAAAAACACCGTGCTCTAGTGAAGGAAATTCCTCAATGTCCAATAAGGCTGCCTGTAATGCGAGGCTGCAGATTGCTCTAGGGAAACCCTGTAATTATAACAGTTGGGTCGGCTGAGCGATATATGGAAGAATTAATAATTATCTTTAATGAACTAGAAGACATGGGCTGGGTTTGTCTTTTGAAATGGGATGGCGAACGCAATTCAAATAAAAAGACAATAGTTATATCATTTCCTAATAAAGACGAATTCTATAGAAGTGATTTTGATAATTTTGAAAAACAAGTAACGAGCATTAAAAGATGGCTATTGGATCAAGGTGTTAAATTATGATGGGATTGGAATCTGTGCCCAACAAAGCAATGCATCAGGAAGCACTGATGGCGCTCCCTGATCATAGGCACTGGGTTGGCTGACTGATGACTTATTTTCCAGACATGGGTGTATGTGATTATTTTGGACTAGATCATTCAGGTAGGCTAAAGGCTGTCGGATGGTTGGATAGTGAATTTGAATATCTAACAGGCGAAATCGATGAGGGTATATTTAAACACATTGAACAATTAATGCAGGACCCTTTTCAGCCTGTGATATCTGCAGGATTGCATCAATGCAATTTGTGCCAATTCAATGGACCAAAGGGCGCGCGAAACATATTTATACCATCAAATGGTGACATTATAGTTTGTCCTGAACTAATCTTACACTACATTGACTGTCATGCTTACCTGCCACCTGATATATTCATCAATGCAATTATGCAGATCAAGGACACGCGTGGCATGGTATACAAAAAACAATTATTGGAAAACAATGGTTCATTTCTATTACAACAATAGCAACTCAACAATCCGATTCATGGAATGGAGCCGCAAAGATAGCGGCCCTGTTGATCATGGGCGTTAGATTCCATATATGAGCATCCATATTCCTTTTGTGGGCGAAAATTTTGCGAATAGCAGTCCTGTTTATGACAAACGAGACTGGAAGGATTTTGCAGAATATCTATCGTTTGAAGCTGGTGCGAAGGTTGCACAAAAGCGGGTGAAATTTACTAGAACAGCAAAAATACAAAAAACAAAATACTGGCTATATAGGGTGTCGCCACTTAATGATGATGAATTTTGGGGGTTTGTGTATTCTATAAGGGTGTTTTTTATTTTACCTACTTATTGTAGCTCGTGTTACTTTGATGGCAAACTATCGGCCGAAGAGGTGTTGTTAAAACATCACTGGCAGCGCGTTGCAAAATTACCTGACAATGAATACAGTCTCGATCTAGCTGTAGAAAGATTTTTGAATAGCTGATGACTAATAAATGTAACCTAACAATATGTTTCATGACACGAAGCCCCGCTACGCGCGGCTCCGTTGATCATGGGCTATGGCAGACTAATGACTAACAGCGTTACCTACGAATACGATAGCTGGGTTCGGAGTTATGCTAATTGGATGGGTTGGATTCAGCTAACTGGGTTAAATCTTGGCGGGCTTTTCTGGTTGGCGTGGGCATCTGGAATGAAGCATAAGGAAAACTATCAACCAGTTTGGATGTATTGGATACATTGGCTGTATGTTTTAATGGCCGCATTAATGACTGTTTTACTTTTAACTGGCGCTGTAGATTCGCATATACGTGTATTCTCTACAAGATACGACGTTCCATTATGGGCATCAATTTTGACTGTGGTGGTAATGGGCCTCATTTTTGCTGTGCCTTTGTTTGGTATACGGAGATTGAAAAGTGCTACTTAACAAAGCATCTCAAAACAGATCAGCCACACCCCGTGATCTACTGATCTACACCTAGCATCAGCAAACACATGCACACCATCGCGAAACGCCGCCTGTATCGTCATAGAAATGACAGAATTTCGCTGTAGCGTCTGTCCTTTGAACGGGGCCTGTGTGAGCGAAGAAACAAGTAAAAATCCAGTTGAAGAATACATCGAAACGCAGGGTGATTACTGCGCGCGTACGGTCATAACGCGCACTCAACTAGTTGTCTGTGCCCTGTTCCTGTCTTGCCTCGTGGCCGCGTTCTGTATTTACCCGCTCTTAAGTTTTTATGTATTCTTGTTATCTGCCAGCGCCTTGAGCTTGCTGATTCTCGTGACGCGGATTCTGGTCTATCTCTGTGGTGCACCGCGCCATACGAATAAAGCGACGTCGTTACCGTCTGATGATGAGCTGCCGATTTATAGTGTTTTGGTGCCACTGTATAAAGAGCCACAGGTTATTCCGACCTTATTGAAGTCGTTGATGGAATTGGATTACCCGCAGGACTTATTGGATATTCAATTATTGGTCGAAGAACACGATGCGATGACGCAGTCGGCGATTGCTGAACATGAATTACCTGCATCCATACGTATGACGGTGGTGGAGACGGGTAAACCGCAGACTAAGCCGCGTGCCTGTGATTATGGGCTTGCTTTGGCGCGTGGTGCGTTCGTGGTTATTTTTGATGCGGAAGATCGCCCCGAGCCCGACCAATTAAAAAAGGCTGTTGCGGAATTTAAACAGCTGCCCGATAATTATGTCTGCCTGCAGGCGCGACTGTCACATTATAATTGTTCGTCTGGATTAACGGCGCGTTGGACCGATCTTGATTATACCTTGTGGTATGGCGTATCGATGAATGGCTTGCAGCGTCTCGGTGTCCCGATGCCATTGGGCGGCACCTCTAATCATTTTAAAATTGAGCCGCTGCGTGCAGTTGGTGGCTGGGACCCATTTAATGTTACGGAAGACTGTGATCTAGGATTGCGTTTAATTCGTCAGAAAAAACGCACGCGCATGTTAGACTCGGTCACTTGGGAAGAGGCCGTCACGGGTGTCGGCCCATGGATTAAACAGCGCTCACGCTGGATTAAAGGCTTTATGCAAACGGCCTTGGTGCATACGCGTTGGCGTAGCTTGCGTGAATTTGGTCTGTACAAATATATCGGCATGCTGTTTTTTGTGCCCGGTTCGGTGCTGATGCAATTGGGGGCGCCGGCCTTATTTATTGCGCCGTTATTGTTGTTGCTGCAAGCTCCGGATGAGGTGAATCGTTTTCAGGGTTCACTGATTGAATTCATGCAGACGCATTCGTTGTTAGAGATGCTGCAGCACAATGAATTTATGAGTGCGGTTCTGTTCGTACTGGGTGTGTTTGGCATGATTATTGGTGTTTTTGTGGTCTTCCTGCATGGCGCCTTGGCTTTGCTGCGTGGGCGCAGAGATTTGGCACTAACAGCATTAAGTATTCCGGCGGCGTGGTTGTGCTTGGCCTGCGCAGCATGGCGTGCGTTG
>CBDUFM010000293.1:0-4639 GCA_965366325.1 uncultured bacterium | reverse complement strand
TTGCCTGGCCAGCCCAAAATGGGAAACGGAAATCGATGACCTAGAAAATGCCCTCGAAAAATTCCCACTGGAGAGTCTGCGTGAGGCGATTGCCGAGCGTTTTGCCTACATGCTGGAACAGTGCTATCTGCTTGGCCCTGGTACCGTGCGCTATCATACGCGCGGACTGAAGCCATTCGAGCAGGCAGACGTGGAACGTTTAATTCAGATTGCCGGTCAACTCGATTGCAGTCGTGCGGCCTATGTGCAGTACCGGCACACCAATTATTTGCAGGAAAAAATGCAAAATGCCCCACTAGAAAAACACGAGAAACACGAAGTGGACTATTTCGCGTGGGTCATCGCTGAATTGAACAAAGTGCCGAAATTAGAGCCTCTTGAGCTAGGTGAAACTGAAAAACGTATTAATGTATTTGGTCAAGAAATAGTAGACGAGCCAGCGGAATAAGGCTAGGACGATTTATGTCGCGCTGAGCGCTGACTTAAGCGCGGTGCCAAGCGTGGCCTGAGTGTAGGGCTTGCGCACAAAGGCACAAACGCCCTCGACGAGGGCTTGGTCAACGCGGCTCGATTCGGCGTAACCACTGGCAATAATAAATGGAATCTGTGGATAGTGTTGGCGCACGTTGCGATAAACATCGAGACCATCTTCTTGTTCAAGCTGCATGTCAGTAATAACCGCATCAAATTCATCATCACTAGCATTCAGAAGGCCAAGGGCCTCGCCGGAATTAGGAGCAGTTGCAACCGTATAACCGAGGGCAGTGAGTATTTTGCTGCCTAGTTGGCGTTGAATCTCTAAGTCATCAATTATTAATATGCGTGCGTTGCCGCTGAGGTCTTGCTGAGGCATATTTTTTACAGTCGCCGTGTCTTGTGATACTGGAATGCGCACAATAAAGCTTGTACCGCTGCTTGTATCACTATTTGTGCGATTGTCTGCATCGCAGCTTTGTTCACTAAGTACTTCGATCGAGCCGCCGAGGTCTTTGACCACACCGTAGACCATGGCCAAGCCTAAGCCTGTACCCTGGCCACTTTCGCTTTTGGTAGAATAAAATGGTTCAAAGATACGATCTAATTCTGCGGCACTAATGCCGGGGCCAGTATCGGTCACACGAATCACGCAGCAGTCGCCGGGTGCAACTTCTTCAAATCCATCAAGCACTCGCTCGCAATAGGTTTGTTCTGCTTGAATTGACACAGATCCATTGCCCTGAATGCATTCAAATGCATTTTTAACTAAGTTTAAAAGTATTTGATGGATGTGCGTGCTTGATCCTAAAACAATCGGTAATTCATCAGCCACACTGAGTTGAAGCGCCACCTGCGGATGCTCGGATTGGATATGTTCAAAGGCGGGGGATTTAATGAATGCGTGTAGGCACTCAGCAACGGCAACTGGTTCTGCGTGGTAATTCCCACGGCGGGCTAAGGTGAGTAGCTTAGCAATCATGGCGACGGCGTGATCGGTGCTGGTCTCCATTTGATCGAGCAGAGTCAGGATACTCGGGTCAGCTATTTTCATGCGCAATAGATCTGGATAGGCAACCAGTGGGCCGAGCAGATTATTTAAATCGTGTGCAATTCCAC
Organism: uncultured bacterium; assembly: GCA_965366325.1. Taxonomy (GTDB): domain Bacteria; phylum Planctomycetota; class UBA11346; order UBA11346; family UBA11346; genus JANQLF01. The sequence continues at coordinate 3,046 of CBDUFM010000293.1, read as the reverse complement.
CAGCCATCACGCCCAGTGAATCAAGCCGTTGATAGCGCTCAAGACGTTTGCGTAAATTACGTTCGCGTTCCTCAGCATTAATCCGTTCGGTGATGTCTACACAAACACCCAAAAGGTGATTGCAAGATCCATCCTCATCAATCAGTGGGCGCTTGGTGGTTTGCAACCAAACCAGACTGCCATCGGGGCCTGTTACCTTTTCTTGCGGAATAAATAATTCTTTTTGCTCATCCATCACGCGCAGGTCGTCAACTAGGAAATGCTCAATCTCATCGATTTCGGGATTAAAATCCGCATCAGTCTTACCAATGAGATTATCAACACTCACGTTGTACACATCGGCCAGTGCCTTGTTCGCAAATACAAAGCGTCCATGTCGATCTTTTACAAAGACCAGCGTCGGATTACTGTCGTACAAGAGACGCAGTAACTCTGGATCCTCTGTGATTTTACTAAAACGCCCGTATGATTCCACGTATAACCTTTTTAATCCCGTTGATGCTTGTCTAAGAGTCTATCACAGTTAGTGAACAATCTCAACTGTTTAAAAATCGATTAAGGGCCTCATGTCTATGCAGTGAAGCATGGAGTTGCTCTGCGCGCGACAGTTTTGCTAGATTGTAATGTTTGTTGATATTCTATACGTTTCTGGTCTGCCTATGCGGACAATGTGAGCACTGACGCAGGATCTGAGACCCGTTGCGGCTATCTTTTTTTCATATGTGCATAAATTGTATAAGGTCAACATGAAATACTATTTTATTTACTCAGATGGGCATCCTCATCATCCCTTATTGGACTGGGAGTCTGGATCACAATATTTTAAAAGATGTCGGCCTGCGAAAGTGCCTGATGGATTTCAGTGTGCAGTGCGGATTGCTGCGCCAATACCAGATACGATTGAATTGCCAGATTATTTAGGCTTGCCACGCCCGGTGCTATCAAGTCGTTTGCGTGCGGCGGTTGAGAAGATCGGTGTGCCCACTGTGCAATGGGTTCCAGTCGATCTCCATCTACCAGACGGCACTGTACTCAAAGACTCTTATCATTATATGCACATCACTTTTATGGCCGATTTGCTAAACATGGATAAAAGTCAGTACAGCAGAGACCGTTTTGGTGACCCAAGGGGATTTACGTCCTATGAATTTAGCGAAGAAAAGATCGCGGCATTAGCGTCGGAGAACAGGCAAATACTCTGCCTCAAAGAGGATCGCGTTATGCGTGTGTACAACCAGAAAGTCGTAGAAGCGTGGCAGGCATTGAGTGTGAGCGGTTGCCGTTTTATTCCGTGCGCAGAATTTGACTTAGGTTCAAACTTTGCGGGATAAAAAGCCACCGCTGTGTCTATTTTCTTTTCATACTGTAACTAAGGCTGGATGCAGAGAGCTAGTCTTAGCTAAGGCTGCGCATAGATTATTTTAGCAAGTCGAGAATGGTAATCTTCAACACTAACTATGTTGAGACCACGCAGCTGTTGTGCTGTCAGGGCATCAGCCAGCCGATCGCTGGCAACATACATGGAAGGTATTTCGGACGAGCGGATTAAATCACTGTCGCCTTGCTCTAAGGCAGCGGTGACAGCATCGTCCAGCACTAAATTGTCAATGCGGGAAACGCGGCCGCCGCTTGTAAGCTTGCAGGTCGAAGCGGCTACATTAACAACTGTGCGGTAATCCAGGCAGTGCAGAATCAAATAGGACCGCGCAAGTTCTTGTTGTGGCTTAATAATCTGAACATTGTTTAGATGTAGGGCGCTGAGTGACGCCAACGAAGCAGCGTCGATACAGAGTTCGGGAATAAAATGCACATCATGCAATACCACATTATCAGATAAATCAGAGAGAGGAGCAATGCTAATTATATCGGGATCTGCAATTGGTCGCGGATCAGCGAGTTCAAGGCTACCGCAAACAGCAGCTAATACAGCTGAATTGGGCCCCAGACGTCGATGTAGAATTTTAGGCATTTTGCGGTCTTAGCATGCGCCGATGCTAGACTGAGTCTCCGTGACTCAAGCAAAAGGGCTCCCTGGACAACGGCTCAGCCTGTTTTAATCACCTTCTTTTTTTATGCGTTCTGCATCCCACTGTTGATGTTTCTTCCACCAATTTATTAAGCGTACCGAATTGCTGACCCTGCCTTCTAAGAGTTGCTGGCTTTGCGTGGGTTTCAGTTGACGCATTAATTCGCATAGCGATTGAGTCGCACGCGGGTTAGTGCTCCAACGGTCTTTTGCAAGATCAAAGGCCCATATGGGTGGATCGCGTTGTATTTGTTCGCAGGCCCAAATTAGCAGTCGGGCAGTTTCACAACAGTCACTGAATAAGCTGGAATCATCTTCGGCTGGACGGCAGGGCATCTTAATCCTTATTTGTTGAATCGGTAACAGGGATGCGAATGTGCTCAAGCAGTGCCCAGGTGAAAGTAGTAAGCATCGGTAGTACAATTGGGTAGAGAATCAGACTGCGGCCAGGCGTGCCCAATACTAGGCAGGCCAGCCAGGTCAGGCCGATCCCCATGCAAACAGCGAATAGCCACAGGGAAAAGCGCTGCACATTACCGGTCGCACGTGTCAGGCGCCACGCGGTGGCCAAAGCAGGCTGGCGAGTGATGCCATAGGCGTGAGGCGTTGGGATATCCTGGGCAACGTCTTGCATAAACGGAATAAGTAAAAATGGCCATAAGCGCATTAATAACAGAATGGCACAAATTATCAGAATGCTAATATCTGCGTTTTCACCAAGAGCGGGAAAAATATGGTGCGCCACGGCAAGGCTTATTGAGGCGATCAGCGTCAAGAGCATGCCAAACAATAAATAATTACCCAGCTCGCTTAAGCGAAGGAAAATCGTTCGTAACAATCCCGCCGAACTAACGCCAGCATTTAATGACACCCCAGCACTAGTGCAGATGAAAACAATGCAGCCAAAAAATGTCTGTACCAACCAGCGATTATCTGGATCACTATTGCTGCCGCCAATCTCAACCAGAAACCAGCCTACAAGCATTGCCGGTAGGAAATTCCAATACCTTATCAGCAAGG
>CBDUFM010000292.1:0-4642 GCA_965366325.1 uncultured bacterium | reverse complement strand
ATAATCGTAATTGAGCCAGCCTCGCTAACTGCTTTAATTAACACGCCAGCATACTCCTGCATCGATTCATGGAAATCCACGGGGCCACCGGATGAATCCTGCATCACCACATAGTCGTATTTATTTTGTTTAATTAATTCCAGACACTTGCCTTGTGTCGCATGCCACTCAAAGCGCTTACCGCCACTTGTCGTCGAGGAGACATCAATGGCCAAAGGAATTTCACTATTATCCAGCAGGGCAGCCGTGGTTTCTGGCAGAGCCCAATAAAAGGTGCCGCTGTTACCGACAAACAAGATCTTTTTCGTGCTACTTACTGTTTTCGTCGGCGCAACAAAATCACTGCTTATTTCTTTTGCCGGAGCAGAAATACACACAGCCTGCGCAGCGGCTTCGGATTCACTAATTTCAATGCCATTAATTAAAGCGCCAGCACCAAAGCCTATTTCAAGCACAGCGTTTTGATGGCTAAAGCCAGTAATCTCAACAAGCGCTGGTTTGTTACAGCCACCTGCTTCCTTAAACGGCTCGAATGCCGCGACGAGTTCCTGGCCGTTGACACTTATGGAAAAGCTGCGCGTCGGATGCAAGTCACCCTCAAAGGTATGGGCGAAGATTAATCGAATCGTATAGACACCAGCTGCCAATTTAAAATGATAGGCGCTTTGATTAAAGTGCTCAGCACGAACGACTTCCGCGAGCTCTGGCTCATTCCCACAAATCAGAGGAAGGTCTGGCTCACGCAAAACACTGCCGCCACCGGTATAACCCCACTCAGCACCGTCTGTATATTCCTGATCAGCCGACCAGCCCGCAGGAACCTGGTCCTGACTCGATCCACAATTAATACGGTAGCAATAGCTTGTCATAGCGGCCTCTTTATACACGAAGATTAATTCACCCTACACTTTGGCAATAAGTCAAAAACATAACAGCAATAGGCAACTGGTTCTCCTGTAGCTGCAATAGCGGCAGCAGCAAATCCTCATCTCATTGCAAACGAATCGTCCATAGACGATGGAATGCCCTATATAGCCTTTTGCCATACATGTGACATATACTGCATTCATGACTACACAAAACACGAAAAAGACATGGCGCTGGTGGATGGGCCTCGTCTTTATGCACAAACGAATCCTCTGCATGGCGGTTTCCTGCATGCTTATTTTCCTTGCCGGCGAAGCGCTAATGCCGTGGGTAGTTGGCTTGGTCATTGATCACATCCTCGTAGAACAGGTGATCAGCAGCCAGTCAGTAGACTTCCCTCTTCTCGGTAGCATTAGCCCAAGCCGTGCACTCATCTACGTATTGGGATTTGGCATTGGGCTCGTCCTCATTCGCAATGCCGCACAATATGGCCGCGATGCCCTCTTCAATGAAATCGGTGAGCGCGTGCACTTAGACCTGCGCCAACGCCTTTTTGATCATTTACAAAAATTGCCGCTCAGCTTTTTTGACAAATCCTACACCGGCCGGATCATGGCACGCATTACCACCGATGCGGATGCATTGTACCATCTCTTAAATCAAGGTACGGTTAATATAATCGGCCATGGTATTTTAATATCGACAGTCAGCGTTGGTTTATTCTTCATTCACCCGGGCTTGGCACTAACCCTATTCTCTTGTGTTCCAGTTTTATTGACTTTAGTTGCCGTCACCCGCAAGCGGGCCAGTATTGCAGGTCGTAATCAGCGTGAGGCCTTGGGTAACATTTATAGTCGCCTGCAAGAACGCATTAGCGGCATCCGCGTCATTCGCAGCTTCGGTCGCTCAGAAGAAGAGAGCCTCGCCTTTTCCAGTGATTTAAAATTATTATATACGTATAATCGTAAATTAGTACGAGGGTATTCAAAACTTGGCGCACTGTCCAATGGCTGCACACGCTTAACGGGCATTCTCATTCTTTGCCTCGGCGGCCTATCGGTAGTGAACGGTAATTTATCCCCCGGACAATTAGTTACCTTTTACCTCGCATCTTCAGTCATCTTGCAGCCACTGTCGAGCATGGCCCATGCCATCACCCAGCATTTAACTGATGCCAGCGTAGCGATCGAACGCATCGGTGAAATTCTCGATTTACAGACTGGTGATGAAGACGAAGCCGGCAAAACGGTCTGCCCAGCCCTGCATGGTCATGTTGAGCTACAACACATAGGCTTTTCCTATCTTCCGAGCCAAAATGTCATTAACGATATCTCCATCGATATTCCCAGCGGTCAATGCATTGCACTGGTTGGCCCCTCTGGCGGTGGCAAATCAACCTTGGTGGATTTATTGTGTCGCTTTTACAAACCGACTAACGGTAATATTTTAGTCGATGGCCACAGCATCCAAGATCTCGCACCCAATTCCTATCGCCGTCAAATTGGCTACGTGAGCCAAGACACATTTTTATTCCACGGAACAATTGCCGACAATCTACGCATAGCAAAACCAGAAGCGAGCAACGCTGAATTAGAAGAGGCCTGTCGTAAAGCCAATGCCCTAGAATTTATTACTAACATTGATCAAGGCTTTGATGCCCTCGTCGGCGAACGTGGCGTCACCTTATCCGGCGGGCAACGACAACGTCTTGGCATTGCCCGCACCTTGTTATCGGATCCCAAATTATTAATTCTCGATGAGCCAACGAGCGCGCTCGACGCCGAAAGCGAAGCCATTGTTATGGATGCTATCCAACAATGTTTCAAAGGACGCACTTGCATTATCATTGCACATCGTCTTGCCACCGTCCGCCACACTGATTGCATATATGTCATTGAGCAAGGAAAAGTCATCGAACAGGGCACACACGAAGCGCTGGTTCGCCAAAATGGCCTCTACACCGAGCTCGCCATTAAACAGGGCCTCACCCAACGCGCATCTCACTAAAAAGAAAGCCCCTCCATGTCGCAAGCCCCATGCATACTTACCAGCACGGACACAGTCGTTGCTCCGCTCGCACATGAATTATTTGGTCAATTCATGGAACGCGCCAGCTTTGGTGAGCCAGGACCAGAAAGCGCCTGTGACCAAAATGGCCAATTGCGTCCAGCGTCACTCGCACTGCTGCAAGACATGGCCCCACCTGTTATCAGGTTTCCTGGGGGCACCGACATTGATTACCTCGACTGGCACGACCTCATTGACTATGCCCCAACGCGAACAGAGCAACAACGACCGCCTGAAACAGGACGCAATGGAAAATTTATCGGCACGCGCTTTGGTTTAATAGAATTCCTCAAGTTCATGGATGACATGCTGACAAGCGAAGCCATTCTCGTCGTCAATATTGGCGCAGCGTGGCAGGGGCAAACAATCGACGAACAAATCGCCGCCGTTGCCCATCACTGCGCCGCCATGCTCGCATTTGTTAATGCGCCTTTAGACAACAATCTGCCGGCAAACCTTAAAGCCTATCCAAAGGCGCGCGCCAAGGCCGGACACCCACGGCCATTCGCAATAAAAAAATGGCAAATTGGTAATGAGACCTGGCTCTTACCGCAACACTTTGAAGGCTTTTCCAGCGATGACCCACACTGGATCGACGTTCAGCGAGATTGTCTAAGACTAGCCATCAAACAGATGAAAGACATTGATCCGCAGATTGAGTTAATTATTGACGGTGGCACGCTTGATCAATTACGCTGCAATTACCACGCTTTTAAAGATGCGGTTAACTACTTTTCCTTTCATTACTATAAACCTATGGGTGGGCCGACTCTCATTGACAGCCGCAGCGAAGAAACCGTCACTTCCAACACTCTCTCACGTGATGAGCTCTACAATTGGATGCTTGCAGCGCCAGAATCAAATGCCGATGGCTACAGTGCCTTTGATAACGAAACTTTCCAATTCATACGAAAGCACCAAGTTCCCATCGCATTTACCGAATGGAATTGGAATGGCTGGTTTAAACAAGAAATTGCAGAAAATAACTGGCACTGGCGCGGCATGGGTGCCGCAGGAATTTTGCACGCATTAATGCGCGATAGCCAACACATTAAATTAGCCTGCCAATCAATGCTTATCGGCTCAGGCTGGGGCATTATGGGTATCTGGGTTGATCCACAGGATGCCTTTGAGCCGTTTATGAATCCGAGCGGCATGGTGACCAGCCTCTACAGTCAGCATCATGGCGATGAAATTATTGCAGCTGAAATTAGCAATAACCAACAGTACGATGCTATTTATGCCGGCAAATGGCATAAAGCAGTGCACAACGCCGTGCGTCTAGACTGTATTATCAGCAGAGACGAACAGCGCTATTATATCCATATTATCAATCGCCAGCAACAAGATGCCTGGATTCAACTGGAGGCTTTCCCATCAAGTAAAAGTAACGCACGCCTAGTGAGTATCGTACAAGATTGCCCGTGGCAGGAACACAGACAACGCTCCGCATCACGCATAAGCGAACAGGAAGTCGACCTTCATCTACAGAAAAACATACGCGTACCGGCCACCTCGATTTCAGTCTGTATCATAGATCGCTAGCCTTAATCGCGATAGGAGCTCGGTGCTCGGCCAAAGAAGCGTTTAAATACGCGACTAAAATACATAGAATCTTGATAACCGCAGAGCTCGGCAATATCAGTAATCGTGAGATTCTTTTGCGCGACCAATAATTCCATCGCGCGCTGCATCCGAAAGGCAATCA
>CBDUFM010000291.1:0-4645 GCA_965366325.1 uncultured bacterium | reverse complement strand
CTATCGGCTGCATGGTATTTACCGCGATGAAAATGGTGTTGTCCAAGCACCAAATAAAATAATCGCCAAAGCCTCGCGCATGGAAGTAGCCCGACGCTGGTGGAGCCCTGCCCCCGAAAAATTAGTCCAACAATTACTTGCTGAAGGCAAAATTACGGCCACCGAAGCCGAACTTGCCAAAGAAATCCCAATGGCAATCGATTTAACTGCTGAGGCTGACTCCGGTGGGCATACGGATAATCGTCCCGCTTTATGTATGTTCCCCACTTTTTTGGCGCTACGCGATGAGCTGCAACAAAGCTTTGCCTACCCACAACAGCTGAGACTTGGTCTTGGCGGAGGCATCGGAACACCAGCGAGCGCAGCAGCCGCGTTTTCCATGGGGGCTGCCTACATCGTCACAGGTTCGGTTAACCAAGCCTGTGTAGAATCAGGTAGCAGTGATCAGGTGCGACAGATGCTTGCCGGTGCAGAACAAGCAGACGTCACCATGGCCCCAGCTGCAGACATGTTTGAAATGGGTGTCAAATTACAGGTCCTTAAACGTGGAACCATGTTTCCCATGCGGGCTGAAAAACTCTATCACTTATATCGCCAATATGATGCCCTTGAACAGATACCCCAACAAGAGCGTGAGCAACTCGAAAAACAATACTTCCGTACCAGCATCGACGATATCTGGCAGCAAACAGCAGCTTTTTTCGCTGAACGTGAACCAAAGCAATTAGAAAAAGCGCAACGTGATGCAAAACACAAAATGGCTTTAGTCTTTCGCTGGTACCTCGGCAAATCTTCACGCTGGGCAAACAGCGGAGATAGTGCACGACAAATGGATTACCAAATTTGGTGCGGCGCTGCTATGGGTGCTTTCAATGAATGGTGCAAGGACAGCTTTCTTGCAGAAGCGGCAGAAAGAAAAGTTGCCACTGTCGCCTATAATATTTTACATGGTTGCTGTGTGCATCTGCGTAAACAAATGCTGCAACAGCAGGGCATTATTCTTCATGCCAGTCTGCTCGAACAAAAACCACTGACACATCAACAACTCGAAACATTTGCGTAAAGAATATTATCTATGACTACTCAACAAACTCCTCCGCTTGCAATTGTTGGTATTGGCTGCCGTTTCCCCAAAGCAAATGGCTTAGACGATTATTGGGCAAATATAAAAGCCGGTCTCGATGCGATTACGGATATCCCGGATAGTCATTGGGACCCCAAAGATTTTTATAATGAAGACAAGTCTGCCCCAGACATGACCTATGCTAAGCGCGGCGGATTTATTGATCCCATAGATTTTGACCCCCTCGAATTTGGTATTACACCTAACAATTTGGAAGCTACAGACACGACACATCTCATGGGGCTGGTTGCGGCCCGCGATGCCTTGCGTGATGCAGGTTATGCAAGTGGTTTAGATAAAAAAGATGGGCGACAATTTGATCGTGATCGCTGCAGTGCCATTCTTGGCGTCACTGGAACCTTAGAATTAGTGATACCACTTGGTGCACGTCTCGGTCATCCCAAATGGCGTAAGGCGCTCAAGGATGCAGGTGTTGATCAGGAAACCGCTGATGATGTGGTCAAGCGTATCAGCAACGAATATGTGCCTTGGCAAGAAAATTCATTCCCTGGCTTACTTGGTAATGTTGCGGCAGGACGGATAGCCAATCGCTTTGATTTAGGAGGCACAAACTGTGTGGTGGATGCCGCCTGTGCGAGCTCCTTAAGCGCCCTGCACTTAGCAGCGATGGAATTATATACCGGCCGTAGTGATATGGCGATTACTGGTGGCATTGATACCTTTAATGACATTTTCATGTTCATGTGTTTTAGCAAAACACCGGCACTATCACCCACCGGTAATAGCAAACCATTTAGCGCAGAAGGTGATGGCACCATCCTTGGCGAAGGCGTTGGCGTCGTGGTCCTCAAAAGACTCGATGATGCCCAGCGTGATCACGATAAAATCTATGCTGTCCTGCGTGGCATCGGTAGTTCCTCGGATGGTTTGGGTAATGCAATTTATGCCCCGAGTGCGAAAGGCCAATCTAAGGCCTTAATAAATGCCTATGCCGCTGCAGATGTTAACCCGCAAACAGTTGAGCTGGTTGAGGCCCATGGCACTGGCACTAAAGTTGGTGACCGTATTGAACTGGAAGCCTTAACCGAAATCTATGGTAAAGAGGCCAAAGACGATACCTGGTGTGCGGTTGGCTCCGTTAAATCAATGATTGGGCACACCAAGGCTGCTGCCGGTGTTGCATCTTTAATTAAAGCAACGCTCGCATTGCAAAATAAAGTCCTTCCGCCAAGCATTAAAGCCCTCAAACCTTTAGACATCATTAAGCCCCATACAGCCCCTCTGTATCTAAATAACATTAAACGACCATGGGTAAGCAACCCTGCGCATAAACGCTACGCTGCATTAAGTGCACTTGGCTTTGGCGGCAGTAACTTTCACTGTGTTTTAGAAGAAGCCGAAGCGATAAAAACTAAAATTGATTGGGACCCACGCGTCCACATTTGTTCGTGGAGTGGCTCTAGTAAAAAAGCATTAATCCAAACCTTACAAACAGCCGCGACAGACACGATCGATGATCTACGTGCATACGCGCAAAGCACCCGCGCCAATTTTAACAGTAATGAATCCCAACGTTTAATAATGGTACTAGAAAGCGAATCGCTAACCGATCGCCTCCAACTAGCCATGCAACAACTACAGACACAGGATAAACCATCATGGTCTCTACCGAATGGGACGTTCTATGGCAGTGATGCTAGTCCTGGAAAACTTGGTGTCGTCTTTCCTGGACAAGGCTCTCAGTATGTGGGTATGTTGCGTGATATCGCCTGCCAATTCCCACAGGTTCTTGAAAGCCTCGATCTAGCAAATGCCGCAACGCCTTATGACAAATCTGCGCAACGCATCAGTGACGCCATTTATCCTATTCCAGTATTTGAAAAAGAAGACCAAGAAGCACAGGATGCTCACCTAAGACAGACTAATTATACACAGGCCGCACTTGGTGCAGTCAGCTATGGGGCATGGAAAATTTGCGATCATTTCGAAGTTGAAAGTCATGCTTTTGCTGGTCATAGTTTTGGTGAGCTTGTCGCACTGTGTGCAGCTGGGCGCATTAGTGAAAAAGATTTACATGCGCTTGCCGCCAAACGCGGTAGCCTCATGGCACAGGGCTCTGGTGATCGCGGATCAATGCTCGCCGTCTCAGCACCTATCGAAGCGGTTGAGGCTATACTTGCCAATCAATCTTGGGACGTGGTCATTGCCAACAGAAACAGTCCACAACAAGTTGTCTTATCGGGTTCAACTACAGATATCGACAAAGCGCAACAATACATCGAAAAGGAACATCGTTGCCGTAAGCTCAGCGTAGCCGCTGCATTTCATAGCCGCTTTGTTAAAGAGTCCGAGCAACCATTCCGTGCATTCTTAGAACAGATTGATTTCCAATCATCTGCAACTGCCGTCTATGCAAATAAAACGGCTGCCTGTTATCCCAACGACGAAAAAACTGGTAAAGATATCCTCGCAGCGCAACTAGTGCATCCCGTGCAGTTTGTTGAGCAAATACGAGCCATGCATGCCTCGGGCATCAGCACCTTTATTGAAATTGGTCCGGGCAATGTGCTCAGTAATCTTATTGCTAAAATTCTAGACGGCAAAGATATGCACTGCATTACCCTTGACGCCAGCAAAGGACGACACAACGGTAATGTAGATTTAGCTAAATTCTTGGCACAAATTGCTGCCCTTGGTTACAGTGTAAATCTGGCTAAATGGGATGCTGAATACGAAGCCACACAACGAAAAGTAAGTAAAATGTCGATTAAAGTAAGTGGTGCCAACCATCGCTCTTCTTACAAAAACATACCGCCGAGTCAGCCACGGACACCTGTACAGTCAGCAACAGCAACAAACACAGCAAGTGCTCAACCAGCTGCTGCCAGCGCAAATCAATCAACTGCGCCGCTTCAGTCATCTATGCCGGAAACCCAACAAACGAATCAAACGGTCACTATGCAAACAAATCAAAACGTAGATCCGCAACAGGCAGCCATGCATCAACATCTACTCCAGGCTACACAGCAGAGCATTCAAGCCTTACAGCATATGCAGCAAAACATGGCACTTTTGCACCAGCAATATTTATCAGGTCAAGAATCTGCTCAAAACAGCATTACCCAATTATTACTGCAACAGCAACAGCTGTTTAACGGTCAAGCCATAACCGTAGGGCAGATAGCACCAGCGCCTCAGCCTCAAAGCGGGCAAAACACGCTTGTGCAAAACCCACAAAATGTACCTAGCATAGTGCAAGCAGCGCCAGTAAGCATGCCAGCCCCAGCACCTGTATCTACGCCAGCACCCCTACAGACCGCGCCCAGCCCTGCTGCCTCCGTAGCGACGAGTACCCAAGCGCCACAAACAACGCAGCAAGAAAATCCCTCACGGATTGCGGAGCAGCTGCTCACTATTGTTAGTGAGAAAACAGGCTATCCAGAACCCATGCTGCAATTAGATATGAATCTAGATGCCGACTTAGGCATCGATTCCATTAAACGTGTAGAAATCCTATCAGCTCTCCAAGATAAAGTGCCGGGCCTTCCAAGCATTCAAGCT
>CBDUFM010000290.1:0-4683 GCA_965366325.1 uncultured bacterium | reverse complement strand
ATGGATGGGGCAACGATAAAAAAGAAGGCGAGAAGTTGGAGTGGGTCATTCAACGCAATGCAAAGCAGTGGCAAAAAGTAAGCTTTGATGTGCCGCAGCATTGGATATTCCCAATCAGTATTGCCGGCATTACTACACATAATCACAGTAAGAAAGACGTTAAGAGACAAGTCGCTTTTTATTATGACGATTTATCAGTAAGCACCGATGTCGCTGATGTTGATACGCAGACCGGTGCACTGAAGGGTTGGCAGCCTCACCCCGAGAAACCGGACTTTAAGCAGCCATTAGCTAAACTTTTTTCGGCCAATATTACCTCTCAACAGATGTCGCATGTTTTTTCAGCAAGTAAGCCAGCATTCGCATTAGCCACGCAAATCTGGTCGAGTGCTGCAGCTGCGGGTGAGCTACATTATACGGTGATCGATTGGCAGGGGCAGATTGTTGATGAACAGAAGCTGCCCTTGTCTACTGGTGAAGAGACACCTTTTGCGCCGCGGTTGTCCTTGTTTGGTCGTTATGTTTTAAGCGTCGATGTTTCTTTTGCTGGCGTGAGTAAAATGAAGGAAACGATAAAGTTTGCCTACCTGCCAGCGACGCAAACCTTAAGCGAGGCGGAACAGCAGGCGTCACCATATGGCTTAAATGTTCACGGCGGTCGATTAGTACGGCCTTCAGTTTTTGTGCAAGCAGGTATCCAGTGGTATCGAGATTATGCATTTAGCTATGCTTGGACAAAAAAATCACAGGGCGCTGATCATTCGTATACCGCTTGGCCAAATCATCGCGCAATAGTTGATGCCTATACCAAGGCAAAAGTGAAATACCTTGCTTGTGTAATGAAGTTTATTCCACGCCCGGCTAAGGATCAGAAGCCTGGTTCGATGCCGAAGCAAAGTGCGGAGTATGTAGCTCATTTAAAAGAGGTGTGTACGGCATTTCCAGAAATCAAATATTGGGAAGTAGATAATGAATATGATTTACATCTAGAGTCCGAACATTATGAGAAATCTGTGAATTGGCAGCACTATCATGATTATCATGCTGCATTTGCCGATGCGGTTGCCGAGGCAACAAATGGTCAGGCCGTAACCGTTGAAAATGGACGAGCAGGCATTTGGCCACAATTGGTCAAAAATGCTATTGATTCAGGTGCATTTGATAAAGTGGGGGTTATTAATTCACATCATTACACTGGTACTGATGCGCCGGAATCAAATGTTGGTAACCATAATACAAGTTTTGGCGATGCCTTTAGTGGTCACCAGCAGCCAGAGTTGTTCTACGATCATTTACGTGAGGTGAGTCGCATCGCTGACAGCGATGGTATTGATCGCGAGCATTGGATAACTGAATTCGGTTGGGATGATTTAGCTGGCCCCAAGGTGCCATCCAATCGTAAAGCCGCTTATTTGCCACGTGGGTATATGACAGTTTTAGCCTCTGGGACAGATAAAGGCTTTTGGTTTTTCGACTATTCGGGTGAACCAGAAAAAGCGAAACAATTCTTTTCTGGCTGCGGGTTATTGGATCATAATCAGCAGCCTGAGACAGCGTTTTCTGCGATGGCGGGCATGACCAGCATTTTACCAGCGCCGCAGTATATTGGTTCACTGCGTTTAGAGGATGGCATCATTGGGCACGTCTTTGAGAACCGTGGTCTATTGGTTGCAACTTTATTTACGGAGCAACCGGAAACAGCGGCTGTCTCCCATACCTTTGATGCTGATGCAGTCTATGATTGGTTTGGCAATGCCTTGCCATCAAAAACCGTATCATTGAGTTTAAACCCAACTTATGCTGTTGGTATTAAAAACGATAGCCGTTTATATAAGCAGACTGCCTATGGACTTGAGTCTAAAGGCTATGTGCAGGCTTCTGCTGGCGATACCTTTGATGCAATTGTGCGCATCAAAAATAATCGTGCTGAACACATGACGACTTCGATTACGGTGACTGTTCCAGATGCATGGGGAGTTGGCGCCCATCCCCAATCGGTTTCCTTAGCACCGGGTGAAGAGCTGCTTGTTACTATTCCGGTGACCTTATCAAAAGATCAGGGTATTGGTGAAGCGCAGATGCTGGTGCATCTCAATGAAAACGGCATGGAAATGAAGGCATTGCCAGTGCGTGTTTTTGTGGTAACGCCCATATTCTATGATGTATCAGCGATTATCGGTGAGCCAGGTGATACTGAGCTTGTTGTTCGCCTTTTGAATCAATCGATTGCAGCCGTTGATGCGCAGATTCAAGTTGCATTGCCAGCATCATGGAAGACTGCTGATCCGATTATTACAATTACTGGTTTAGCCTCGGCTGCGGTGAAAGAAATTAAAATTCCGATTACGTGGTCGACAGATATAAAAACAGGCGAGCAGGCAACTATTAATTGTGTGGTGGACGGTTTCCCTGTGCAATCAAAGTCGATTATTCCCAATCATTTAAATCTACCAAAATTGTCTACTGTTAAAATTGATGGCGACATCAGTGACTTACCTGCGTCAGCTGAATTACCGCAGTGGATGCTAGGATTTCGCGGATTAAATCGTGATGCCCGTATCTTTGCTGCTTGGCAAGAGGAGGGGCTTTATTTGGCTGTCGATGTGCAGAATTCAAAGAGCTATGTGACTAATCCGCGCACATTTTGGGAGGGTGATGTATTGGAATTGTTCCTTGGGACTTCGGGTGAAAAAGATATGCGTGCGTATCGCGAAGATGATCATCAATTTTGGATTATCCCCTTGGTGAAGGAAAATAAGGTTTACCTCGGTCGTTGGAAGCGTGGAGATTCAATTGAGAAGACCCGCTATGACATTCAGGCGATTGAGGGTTCTGCCGTTAAGACCAAGGATGGTTATGTGATGGAGGTGCTGATTAAAAAGGATGCGATGAAGAACTGGGCGCCCAAAATTGGTGGGCGACTGGGGGTCATGCTGAGTCTCACTGCAGTAGGAACCGACGGTAAACGGGAAATCTATTGGCCCATGAGCAAGCAAGGGGGGTCAGCAGATCAGCCTGGTTTGTGGGGAGCTTGGCACCTACAAGAGTAGCGCATACATGTCCTATGAGCGGTGGCCATGATTAAATTTTATATCTACAATTAAAACAATAGCTTAGCAGATAGGTGACTAGGCTAATCGACGCTAGTCTATGACAAACCGCGCAAAATATGCAAGGGTCCGTGCTAAACTTTCACAGGCTGTGCTGGGCTAGTGCTTGCTCAGGCTGACCGGACTGAATTTGAGCATGATGATCTTCTCTATAATTGCATCTTGCGCTGAAGAGCTAGGCGCTGCGGGGTGCAGTACGCTCAGTCGTAAGGTCTGCCTACCAGCAGCTAAGTATAGCTGTCCGAGGATTATTTCCGCAGATTGGTCGATGGCTGCAGAACACTGCTGACCACCGCAACTCAGTTGCAAGGTGCTCGGTGTATCGTTATCTTTGACGAGGTGTACGGCTACCTGGTAGCTGCCGGCTGATTCAACATCTACGCTATATTCAGCTGCGTCGTGTTGATCACGCCAATTAAATAAGCCGTTTCCCGCGTTGGAAATATTGCCAAAACACCGCACCGGGCCATAGGCCGCGACGAATGTGTGCGGGCTCTGCGCGCCAATGCTAAATTCAGGCATCGAAAAAGAATGTGCTTCTGCTTTTATGTCTTCAAACCAACGATGGATGCGTTGTTGTAGCTCTTCGCGCTTTTCCGTACCGGTGGCGGCCAGATTCATAGACTCTTTCGGATCTTCGCGGAGAAAAAAGAGTGCTTGATCTGCAAATAAATCAGGCTGATGAGGAACCCGCCCAGGGTTTTGTAAGAGTTTCCATTCTTCGCAGCGAATACTCGCTAATTGTTGGCTGGGCAGTAGTGCGTGTTTTTCATCGGAATCAATGGGATGATATTCGCGCTCAATACCCATGATCGAGTAGCCGCGTTCTGGATCTGGTGGCCAGCCGGGATGCACCCAAATGAAACTTTCTTTTTCGGGGAGCGCGGATTCGTCACCGAATAAATATGGTTTTATGGAGCGCCCGTCGAGCTTACAGCTAGGCGCAGCTATACCACAGCAATCGAGAAGCGTTGGCAGTATATCGCAAATATCACAGAGCCGTTCTACGCGGTGTGGTTCACAATGCTGCGGCCAGCGAACGAATAACGGCGACTTAATGCCGCGCTCCCACATGTTGCCTTTATGGCCAAGGTAGCCATTAATATTGCGCTGTTCTCTATCGACGTCGCTAAATATATTTTCATTGGCGGCAGGACCATTGTCGCTCATGAATAAGACAATCGTATTGTCGGCAAAACCATGCTGTTCAAGTGAGTGGAGGACGTTGCCAATACTGGTATCCAGCTGTTCTATCATGGCATAGAGGGTTGCGAGTTCACGACTCAGTTGGTGTTGTTGTTGAATGCGATCGATAAGCGCCGGCTCGGATTTGAGCGGGCCATGTGGCGTAAGCTGCGGTAAAAAAGCGAAGAAGGGTTTCTTGTCAGCAGCACGATCAGCAAAAAAAGCATCTGCATAAGTGCTCAGTGTATCAACAGTCCAGCCTGTATGTTGGACAAAGTTTCCATTAAGGTAGCCGGCACTGTCCTGGTGTTTGTAGAGTTGCGCCATATAGGCTTGCTTAAAGCCACGTTCCCATGGTAGGTATCCTGTGGTTTTCCCACTGTGCCAT
>CBDUFM010000289.1:0-4683 GCA_965366325.1 uncultured bacterium | reverse complement strand
AATGGAAGCCCGTCTCAAAGATGAGCAAAAACCCAGCCGTCCAAGCTCTCTTCGTGCCGCTGGTAAAATTAATGATGGCAAAGGCATAGTCTTCATTAGTCATATTGGTGACATCAACCCAAGCGGCTTCTTACCTATTTATTGTGGTAACGTACGTAGCGACAACATCGCGGACGTTTACCGTGAGCATGATTTATTCACCTGCCTACGCGAGCCTCGCTACTACGATGGCAAGTGTAGCGTTTGTGATTTCAATGATGTCTGTGGTGGCAGTCGCAGCCGTAGCTACGGCCTCAAAGGTGACCCCTTAGCCAGCGACCCGACCTGTCCCTATATACCGCCAGCCATGCGTGGGAAACAACCTGTTATTGCCAGTTAATCAAAATCATTGCGACAACTCGGCACCTGCGGACGCGTCGCACTATCTGGATACATTAATTTCCAAGTATCTGGCACAAAGGCATGCTCCATAAACAGTGGCTGTGCTAACCAGACCCTAAATAAATTATCCCCGCTCCACGCGTTGCCCGCAGACGCATAATCACAAAAACGCAGCTCTGCTGTTCCTTAACAATGTGAATGCGATGCAACCCGCTCGCCAATTAAAGGACTATAATAGGACCACCAAGAACCATCGGGCGTCACTGAGGCTGACAACGCATTATATAAGGAACATTCCATTTCGTCCGCCAACACTGACTGCTCCGACATCGAGAGACTTAAATTTGTAGAGGGTAGACATAGCGGTAGCATCCCTTTGTAAATGAAGATCACTAATTTATTCATTCAATGACAAGGAACAATCTTTTTCATTAACTATTATGGCGCCGCAGCCAAGCTGTTCACTATGACAGGCATATTCAGTTGTTGCACTCCTTTGGCATAGAATATCCGTAATCTGTCCCAGATATCTGGACTAGCGCACGCATCGTTAATCGAAATCAGATAAAATTTTCACGAGAAAATCTAAAGCTGACTTAACAGGCAATAGCGCGTGCAAGCAATACAGCCCCTCAGTATAGACAGCCATCCCTTGCTTAGACCACTTGTTTGATTGAAAATCAGATCCGACTATGTAGATTAATGGACCTTCTTATCCACATATGAGCCATCTATGCCAAGCACCAGTGACAACCCACCGACACAGCAGCTTCCCGCTTTTCATGTTTTAGCCAAACCCATCGGTCCCATTTGCAATTTAGATTGTAAGTACTGCTTTTATCTCGAAAAAGAAAAACTCTATAAAGAAGAAGCATCATGGAAGATGGACCCAGCCCTACTGGAAGAATATATTATTGGCTACATCAACGGACAACACATACCGCGCATTGACTTTGCATGGCAAGGTGGCGAACCAACACTCTTAGGCGTCGATTTCTTTCGTCGCGTAGTCGCATTACAAAAGAAACACTGTCCACCAGGTAAGCAGATATCGAATGCAATTCAAACCAATGGCACCAACTTAAATGATGAATGGGGCGCATTTCTCAGCGAAAACAATTTCTTAGTCGGCCTCAGTGTCGATGGCCCCGCTGATCTGCATAATAAATACCGTGTCGACAAAGGCGGCAATGACACGCACCATAACGTTCTCCGTGGGGCCGAAATCCTTAAAAAGTACAAGGTTGCGTTTAATGCCCTCTGTGTGGTCAATCGCTATAATGCCCGTGAACCACTGCGCGTTTATCACTTCCTCAAAACCCTAGGCACTGACTTTTTTCAATTTATCCCCATCGTCGAATGCGAAGCAGCAGAGGACGAGGTACTCGATCTCTCCTCACCACCACAGATTCGCGAACAATATTCACCGGTTAGTGGCTGGAGCGTTCACTCAGAAGACTATGGGGATTTCTTGAATGCCATTTTTGACGAATGGGTTCGCAACGATATCGGTAAATACTATGTTCAGCTCTTTGACATTCAGCTCGAACTGTACATGGGCCACCCTTCTAGCCTGTGCATTTTCAAAGAAACCTGCGGCAGTGCCTTGGCCGTTGAACATAATGGGGATCTCTATTCCTGTGACCACTATGTCTACCCCGAATATTTCCTCGGTAATATTCAGGACAACGATATGAGTGCGATGGTCGCGAGTGCCAATCAACGACAATTCGGCCTCGACAAACAAGCCCTCTTACCACAGCAGTGCCGCGACTGCGCATTTCTTAAGCTCTGCAATGGTGAATGTCCCAAAAACAGATTCCTCAAAAGCATTGACGGCGAAGACGGACTCAATTACTTATGCAAAGGACTCATGAAATTCTTCAAACACACAAAACCATATTTTGAAGAAATGCGCGATTTATTACAGCAACGTCGTGCCCCCGCTGAACTCATGCTCAAACTCAAACGTGAAGCAGAGAAGTTTAGCAAGAAAAACACCAAGCCAAATGAACCTTGTCCTTGTGGGAGCGGCAAGAAATTCAAGCGCTGCCACATGCGCGCCTAAGCAAGAGCAAAGAAATAACGCTATAAAAAAAGGCTATGCGAACAAATGTCCGCATAGCCTGTTACCAAATCTCGCTCTCTCCTTCAAGATCCGGCCAAGGATTTTTATATATTCAGTCCAACAGCATCACTGCGGCAGACTCATTAATTGCAGGTACGAATACAGCAACATGCCGACGCCACAGGCCAACATAGCCCCCAACACCATATATTGTTCAAGACGTTTAAACATGCTTCACTTCCTTTTTATCCACAAACAAGAATCGGCCGTAGCACATAAACCACAATGCTAATGCCACAATCGCAAACAAGGCCGCCAATAAAAGGTGCAGCACTCTCGTTGCTGGTGCCCAATCAACAGCCACACGTGACAAGACACTAATAAATAACAAGGCAATAATGCCTATGACGCCAAAGCGGTCCTGCTCAATCCGCTCCAAGCGCTGCGCATGACCACACACAACACGCGCGCCAATCATAAGGCACAACTGCAAGAAACCAGGTATGTACATAATGTGATTCCACATAATCACATGGCTTGGGAAGAAAATCGGCAAAGCATGTCCTATAACGATACTCCATAAGGATATCCAAATACCCTTAAAAAACCACGGACGCGCACTCGGCCAGCGCCACATATTAATTGCTTCATTAAAGCTCACCAGCAACAGACAGCTGCGGACTACCAAGCCAAGCACAGCCCATGCACCAACCAACAAGTAACTCAACGAAAAAACTGCAACAATGGCGATCGGCAATAGATTGCTGGCCCTCGTGTGCTTTTGTAATTCACAGCACGGACCACCACCTTGAAACTTTTTAATTAAAAATGGTGATAACGAAAAGATAAATAATAAGACACTACCCTGCAAGCTCAGCACCTGGGTCCAATTAACTAACCACGCTGGCATAGCGACACCAATACGCATTGCTGCAAACCCAATGTTTGCAAATAAGGTAATAACAATCGTCGCCGCCAACGCAAAAGCAAAGCGATTCGGCTGCTTAGGGAACATACGAAACAGGCATTCATAGGTAAACAATAATAGCAGTCCAATCACCACCGCCTCAAAGGCGATCACCTGACCCAACAACAACAACACTGGAAACGACAAAAACGCAGCGGCAAATAAACACAAGGATGTGCGTCCGACAAAGGCTGCACCCCATACACGCGGCAGCATCGTCAATAAAAATCCAATGATAAAACAATACATCATCCCGCGCATCAATAGCTGCATATGCTCCAGTAAGGGGAACGTAGCCGCATAACCAAGCAAACTAGGCAACCAAATCATGAGCCCAAGAAAGAAGTTCAGCAATGCAATCGGGAACAGCAGGCGGTACGGGTCTTTACGTAGCATATCCATAGCGCTCTCCTATTATGGATAAACATATCCTCTTATATTTTGTATAGGTGTCAACGCCCAAGTTGACTGTTTGAGCCCCATGCGCTTAGATACGCACGAGTCGAATACACTGCGGGCATAGCAGCCCCCTATGACATTCTTTGACTTTGGCTAAGAGCGCACGCGCTAGCATGTTTTCGCGCTGGCTCACAGCTCGCATTTCGCGGGATAGCCGGCACAATAAAAAGGATTTGTACATGAGCACAGTAGATGCACGAACACTCCCGCGCTTAATTCAAGGCGGCATGGGCATGGGGATTTCAAATTGGCACCTAGCACGCGCCGTTGGAAAAGCTGGGCAAATGGGTGTCATTTCGGGTACAGCCATCGACACCATCCTGATTCGACGTCTACAACAGGGTGATCCAGGTGGTCATATGCGACAAGCACTCGATGCCTTTCCCGTAGCAGAGATTGCAAACGAAATCTGGGATGCGTATTTCATCGAAGGTGGAAAATCAGCCGAGGCTGCATTTAAATCAGCGCCACTCCCCCAACTGCACATGAGCTCTAAACGTATGCGCCTGATTATCGTTGCCAATTTTTGTGAAGTTTGGCTAGCAAAACAAGAACACGATCAAGCTATTGGCATCAATTTACTCGATAAAATTGCCATCCCCAATTTAGCCTCTTTATTTGGCGCCATGCTCGCCGGCGTAGATGTCGTGTGCATGGGTGCCGGCATCCCACATTGGGTACCAGAGGTCATCGATCAGCTTAGTCGCTGGGAATCAGCTGAAATTAACATTCAAGTGCTCCAAGATGGACAAAAAGTTAACCGTACCCAGCGTATCAAACCAGATGAATTTGGCATTCCCAAACAAGC
>CBDUFM010000288.1:0-4692 GCA_965366325.1 uncultured bacterium | reverse complement strand
GAATTCGCACTGAAACTAGCCAAGAGATTTTAGGCTCAGAAACCAATCCGAACATCCTTGTTGATGATGCAAGCTTATTCCCCGATCGCGGAATCATTAAAGTCCGTGGACGTTCGCCCGACGACAATTATCCACCATCTAGTCGCACTTGGGATGATGATGGCGATCCGATGACACCTGAAGTTGCGATTGATGATGGCGACGGTGAGCGCGAAGAAGTTGTTGAAATAATGTATTACCGCAAATCAGGAAATACATTAAGCATTCATGGTCGATTCTTGTTCGGTTCCAATCCAACGGCCACAGATATGATTACCATAGATCCAGATGACCCCTCCCGCCTTTACAAAACGTCAATCCTCTTAGTAAGTTGGGAAGTCGAAACTGATCCTACTGGAAAATACAATGACCCTGGTGAAGGTCAGACGAATACACTAACACCAGGCTACACACAGGGGAACGTCCCAGACTCGACTACACCAGTTTCTCCTGGCGGCCAAACGACTGCGACAGCATCCAGTATGTCAAACTGGATTTCACATGATCATCTACAACTTTATGACGTTACTAATACATCCCCCTTAACCTATGGTGCCATCGAGTGGATAAATTACACGGATACAGAAGTCATAGACCCAGGAACACTCGATGCCAGCTTATCTGGAGATGATGAAGAATATTATTTCTTGAATCGTAATGGTGGCTACGGATCAGGTCGCGGTGTTTTAGGCACTCACTTTGATGCTACACGCATTTGGCCTGCCCAAACACGTATACTCCCTGTACAAAGAGCGGGTAAATTTGGCTACCTCATGGCCGCAGGTGATGTAGTAACATTGAGTGCAAAACAATTGGGGGCTGCCGATATAACCTATCGAGATTCGGGTGGTGAGCATAATAGAAAATTCAGCACCTGGCAAACAATTATACGCTATTCGTCGCACAATACGCATGATGGATATCACTGGGTAGATACGGGAACAGGCTGGGGCCCAGACCCATACTATCCAAAAGAGATACGTTTTGCCTTTACCGAAGAACTCCCGGCATTCCCAACCAACGCAATGGTCTCTGTATGGCCATCTTGGTCGAATGAAGACCTCACGCTTTATAAAATATCAAATATTTCGCCAAACCAATTCAACGCGACCAATTTTCCATTTATCAACGCATGGGCCACTAATTTTGACGACAATGCGTCGCGCAAAGTTCACTTCGGCACTCAAGACAGCGCACGCTTTCCAGCTAGTCCTTGGGTTAATAATATGTCCAATGTAAATGATGCCGTCTGTACTTTTGACTCAATCGCGGCGGTAACACCTCTATCTGGCAGCGACCATCAACTTCCTACCGTTATTTCTGCTAGCGCGAGCACCATTGTTGTGACTCAGGGCCCTGGTTTTAGTTACAATTTAAAGGATCGCACAGGTTGCGTGCTTATTCAAGGCGAAGTACTTGCTTATGAAATCGCCTCTCCGCCTGCATCATCTGAGGTTGAGCTCACTATCGTTGGCCGTTCTTTATTTGGCTCTACTGAGGCAGTGAGCATAGGTATCGGCGACGAAGTCTTACGTCTTCCCTTTGGTGCGGTTGCACGCCTAGAAAGCGGTCTCGCTGATAATGCAACTGAAGGCATCGTCGATCTTCGCGACATTACCGATATAGCCACTGACGAACTCTTGTTTAGAAATACAAAATCATTTATCATCTGTAAAAGTGACGGTAGCTCCTATGAAATGGTGCAATTAATTCCTGAGCGAAATCACATGCATTGTGCCCCATGGCTTCGCGGCATGTACAACACCCCTGTCCAAAGTTGGGCCGCAGATGATCTCGTGATTGCTTGGACACCGCGATATGCTAGCGCACTCCCACAAACAAGTAGCATTACCGATCCCGAACATCAATCAGCGCTTTTACGCTCGCGTAGCTACGCGTGGCTTGGTGCAGGTATGCGCATCTTTGGTATGAAACTGGATGGCAGCGTTGATCCGAGTGCAAAAATACTGGTCAAACACAATCCACTTGGTGCGTTCAATTTCGAAGTTCGCGCCCTTGACCAAGGTTTTGATTGGGCTGGCAGCAATGTTCTCCTAGCTGATACACCAGCTGCGAGTGCCGTTGATGGCTCCACCTTAGCGCTCCCCCCAGAATTTACGTCTGTGTGGGAACCAGAAGGTGGCGACTTTGACCTACGTGTGCATTGGCGTTACAATGATGTGCCCTATGCTGCAAGCGATGAACCATATGAGCAATTGATGAGCATCGGTGACCGATCAGGCAGTGCTCCATCAATTCGTTCACTGGAACTCAATGCACAATCTCAAGTTCACATTTTGGATGCTACAGTAAATAAATGATTTATCCGACACAAAGTGCATGGAAACAACCAGTACAACAACGTGCGTTCACGCTCGCTGAAATACTGATCTCAATCATGATTTTTATGATGCTCAGTGGCGCTATGTTTGGCATCTTCCTCTCCGTTACGCAGCTGTATAGCGAAGGGGAATTTTCACGCTCGGCAAATGATTCTGCGCAAATTGTAATTAATTTATTAGAGCGCGATATTACGCGTGCGGTACCCGCAGCGACTGGTGGTGTATTTTATGCGTGGCTCGACAAACATAGTAGTGATCCAAATGCAAGTTCTGGCAATTGCGTGATTGGCTGGGTCATTCGCAATCAACACCAAAGCGTCGATTACCCCAATCCCTTCGTCTTTGTTTTATGGGGCGTCACCCATGATAGCGAAGAACCGCTGCGTCGCCGCGTATTTGATATTAATGGCGACCTCAGTAAATTTGTCATTGCCAATCTCACATGGACAGACATGGGCGCCGACCCCGATGACGACAGCGACGATACGGTCATTGCATTCGACCCCGATACCCCACTCGCTAGCTTAAGCAGCAATAGTGAAGGAGCGCACACTATCACGCAAGGATGCTTGCACTTTAGTGCCTCTCTAACTGGTACGGCTCATGACATTGGTGGCGCTTATACGGTCTGTCGAAAACCAAGTCTGAATAGCGGTGCCAGTAGTTCACTGGAAAAAACCACGTATTGGTCTTTTATTACCGATGGCAGTATCGCTGCCAGCGATGAACCATTTAGTGAACCCAGTATCCCTGGTGAATTTTTCTCGAGCCAGCAAGTGCTCAGCATCGCCACAATCAACTACCCACAAAAATATCCAAATGCGATACGTTGCTCATAACTGGTGTCGATCACCTTGCCTCCACACCTGGTTCTTTAATTCGTATTGGCAATTCCACCGATACGTATGAATGGATCGGCTATCATGATTACACAGAGGATGGCCTACACATTAACACCAACTGGGAGCATGGCCCCTGCATGCCGCTCGGTGCGGGCCTGAGTGGACGTGGTGTTTTAAAAAGTACGCCAAAATCGCATAGTGTCGGTGATGTCGTGCGCGTCGGTCGACTGCTTACGCTGACGCGTACGCTGCCACAATAATTATGATAAGAGCCACGCCGGCGCGGTACTGAGCCAAGCACCCCCTGCTAATACAGCGTCTACAGTCGCGTCATGCTGTTCAACAGGCAACACCTCTTCAATCTGACAATCCCATGCGAGACCAATGCTGCAGGCCGACTTGGTAAGCGCAGTTAAAACGCCATCATAAAAACCACCACCCATACCCAGACGCTGTCCGGCAGCATTAAATGCTAAACCGGGCACTAAGATTAAAATCTCGGTCGGTAATTCCTGTACCTGCGTCTTTGGCTCTAGAATGCCATAAGCCCCACGTTCCAAATCATGGAGAGACCGGATCTGGTGCCACGTTAATTGATGCGCTGCTGCTACCTTGGGTAGATAAAGTGGCTGCTGTTTTGCCAAACAGGCATCAATGAGCCACTGACAGGAACACTCTTCAGGCAAAGCCATATAGGCTGCAATTGGCGCCTGCCATTTTTTTAATATCTGTGCACATTGTGCATCGAGTAAAGATTGTTGCAGCGTGCGATCCTGCTCGCTTAAAGCACGTCGTTGTTGTCGATGCTGAGTCCGCAGTCTCTGTTTCACTGCGGCAATCGTCATTCCTCGTCCAACCAATTAAATATTTGCGCACTACCCGGATCAATGGCAATGCTAGCCCGCTGCCCGACATGCGGTCCATGCAAAAAACCACCTGCACGGACCAAAGCCGAAGAAATAATCAGTGCCTGATTTGACCAGAGATAGCAACTTAAGCTCGTTGCTGCTTGCAAACGAATACCAAAACGTTTACCAACATAATGACGAATCGGACGAATCGCCAAACTCGTTAACAGTGATAATTGATCGGCATTGGGCAGTAGTAATTTATCATCACGCAGGCAGGGTCGTGAAACATCAGCGCAATCAAAATCCTGCACCCACAACAAAGGGCCGGTTAGCGATAACGGGATGCCTGCCCAACGCAGCACCGGCAACATATCCTCTGGCACGCCATGAATAGTAAGCCCAATTAAATCTCCCTCGGCTTGCTCGAGAACTTCATCTGCCCAAGCACGTAATTCCTTTTCGCAGGCCCCTGGAATGCGCGCCGGGCGATCCAATAAGACCGCTTCCAAGAACTGCTCACGCAAAAAACCATATGCAGCACTGTTCGGCTGTGGCGGCGCTTGATCGACAATCTCGATAGGTGCAGGCATAATGTCCTCAGAATCCTCATCAGTCGCT
>CBDUFM010000287.1:0-4694 GCA_965366325.1 uncultured bacterium | reverse complement strand
GGACGCGGCCGACGGCCGCGATGCCGTACGGGCCTGGGTGCGCACCTACACTGACACCGGGCAGACGATCTATGCTGCCGCCTACGCCGAACATGTGGCAGGGGGCGAGCGCTACATGAACGTGGCCTAGCACATAGCGTAGAGGTCTGGGACGCATCGGGTGCTTTGGTTGGTGGTCTGTATGGCCTAAGTTTGGGCGCTGTTTTTTGTGGTGAATCGATGTTTCATCGGGTGCCGAATGCATCCAAGCTTGCGGCAATGTATTTGGTTGCTCATTTGCAGCAACGTGGCTTTGAGCTTCTTGATTGTCAGCAGCAAACCCCACATATGCAGCGTTTTGGTGCCTTTGAAATCGATGATGAGACCTATCAGGGCCTATTTGAAGCATCGGTGATTAAAGACGTGCACTTTTGATTCGATTGGCTTTTTCCGAGTGCGCGCTAGTCTGTCGCCCACATGAATGAGCCCGTGCAATCTTTTTCCGCAGTGCCACTACGTAAGCCTGAATTACTAGCGCCAGCTGGCTGTATGCAGCGTTTAAAAACGGCTTACGCCTTTGGTGCGGATGCGGCGTACATCGGCGGTACCAAATTTAGTTTACGTAAGAATGCGGATAACTTTAATGAGCATGAAATGCATGCCGCTGCTGAACTGGCACATGCGCAGGGGCGCAAACTCTATGTGACGGTAAATGTGTATCCGCTCGAACGCGATATGCCTGAATTACCGGCCTATCTAGAAACACTCCAAAAAGTCGGACCAGACGCTTTAATTATTTCTGACCTTGGGGTGATGAAAATGGCCAAGGATCTGACCGATATCCCTTTGCATGTTTCAACGCAGGCAAGTGTCTTGCATCAAGGTAGCGCCCAGTGGTGGAAGAATCTCGGTGCTAAGCGCATTGTGGTTGGACGTGAGCTAAGCATTGAAGAATGTCGGGTAATTCGTGAAGCCAATCAAATTGAAATCGAAACGTTTTGTCACGGTTCGATGTGCACCAGCCATTCTGGTAAATGTGTAATTTCCAATTACACCGCTGGCCGTGATTCAAATCGTGGCGGCTGTGTGCAGACTTGTCGTTATATTTTTGACGTACATGACCCTGATACCGATGAAGTTGCTTACGGTGCGCCAATAATGAACTCGAAGGATTTGATGTCGTTACAGATGGTGCCGTCGTTTATTTCCAATGGTATTGATTCTTTAAAAATCGAAGGCCGTATGAAATCGGAATTATATGTTTCAACGGTTGTTGGTGCTTATCGCCGTACGATTGATGCTGTTTTTGCTGAGATGAGCGGAGCGGCACATCCTGCTGTGGTGCATCTTGAAGAGGAGGCTGCGGAAATTGAAAAAATGTCGAATAGGACCTTTACGACGGGTAGCCTAGAAGAACGCGCCTTTGCGGACTCGATTAATTATGAATTCCCTGGCTATCAAAAATCGCATGCCTTTGCTGGTCAGGTTGTCGATATCATTCCTGGTGAAGCATTAATTGTACGTGTTCGCCATCCGTTGGCGCTGGGTGAAACCTGTGATTTTGTGTGTCCGCAGGGGGCAAGTGCGGTATTTACATTAGATGAGATCAGGGATGTGAATGGGCAGACGTTAGAGAAGATGCCACCTAACCGTTTGATGCGTTTACCCTATCAAGAAAACGTTCCCGTTCTTAGCGTCCTGCGTCTAGAACTGCCTGAGCCAGTGTGCAAATGATTGAGTTCGTTACCTACGCCAGTTCAGAAGCAGATGTGCGCAATGCCTTAGAGGCGGGTGCTGACCATTTGGTATTAGAGGATAGTAAATTATCAGTTCGTTGTTATGCGGATGATTATTCAACGCCTGGTTTCGCAAAATATAAAGTGTTAGCTGATCTCGCGCGCAGTATGCGTGCAGATGTTAGACTCAGTGTGAATATCGATAAACTGGTGCACGATCGACACCACGCTTTGTTGACTGCAGCGGCTGAAGGAATTATTGCAGCAGGGATTCATTGCATCCGCGTTCAAGACCCCGGTGTCGCGGTGTTTCTCAAGGAGCACGGTAACTTTCGTTTCCATTTAAACACCGAAACTGGTAACAATAATTTTAACGGCGCATTGTATTACGCAGATAATCAGCAGGTCCGATTTGAGCGCCAAGTCCTGAGTAATGATTGGACAGCTGATGCGATGGCGGCGTTTAAACAGAGCGCCGACACTGCCATAGAATTCCAAGTTCACGGACCGGTTTTATTGCAATACACCGACCGTCGCCTGATGGCCGGTTACGAAGTACATGAGCACGCAGCGGTAGGCACTGCAGACAACATGGCGCCTATCTCTCAGCGCCTTGCAGATGTCGAAGGTCGCGCTTATCCATTGTTTGATAATCCGCATGGTCATTTTATGTACGCGAGCTTTGATAAAGCATTGTATAAACAGATCCCACGTTTACTGGAGACGGGTATCGATGCCTGGTTATTTGATGCACGCGGTGAATCAGCAGATTACCTCACATGCAGCATGGCTGTATACCGAAGCGCCATCGAAACGGGTGACTGCAAAGAATCCGAATATGATAAATTGGTAACGGTCGCGCGCCGACAATTAAAGCCGGGTTTCTTTATCGCTAACAACACCGATTACGTCTTTGAAGCCGATGCCAAAGAACACGCCGCTCGCCAAGTCACAGCCCGCGTCGTCGACAGTGTCAAAGGCGTGAGCTTAGTTTTGGAATGCCTAGAGCCAATGTCTCACGGCCTCTATCAAATTTACACGCCCGAAGGCAAGCAAAAGCAGCTCAACGTCAAATCTCTGCGCAATCTCTCCGATGAACCCATCGAACGCAGCAAAGTGGGCCAGTTCGTCAAGATAAAATGGCTGAAGGGTGTTTACGCTGATTGTGAGTTTGTGCGCTCAGATGGTTAGTAGTGTTTTGTCATTTTATCTAGGTTAATGTTGGTGGACGTGCGAAAGGCTAGGGTTTGATATGACGTCTGAATTGGCTTTTACAAAAGATGGTTCTTATTTTACTGCACCTTTGCCGTTTGATTTCTTGGAAGGTCACTCAGTTAAGTGGGATGCAGATTCCTTTGGTGTTTATGAAGGTGATGGCCTCACTGGAGAAAACTTGTGTGAATATCGTGGGCAATTAACTAATTCCAAAAATGATGCTTACGATTTTTTTGTGGCTAAGTCTAAGCAACTAAAATCTATGGCTCTGTTAAACTTGAAGATGTCGGCGTTGGAAGATTATGCCACCCAGGTCGATGCTGACGATCATCCAATGCAATCTATGATCAAGAAGGACGGAATTATCGATTGGGTTTCATTTCGGAGTATCCACTTACTGCATTCAGATGTTGGCGTTCGTTTTATATTAAATTTTGAATGTGGGTGGGATCAAGAACATGGAGCGTCACTTTTGTTTTCAGGATTAAACCTTATTGGTTCTGGGTGCCGAGGTGACTTTTTGGAGTAGGGTTTTAGGCATGTAGGGCTGATTGCCAAATAGATTTGTGGGCAAATTGAGGTAGTGCCGAACTCCGATTCGGCAATTAGATATTTCTTGAAAGCATGGCTTGCAAATATTTACAATCAGTGCCTGGTGACTTGTGCGGAATTAAAATTACTTACGAAATCCCAATGCCGAATCGGCGTTCGGCGCACCCAGGGGAAAATGCGGTATCTTAAATCTCTTGCTGTTGCGCGCGCATTAAAAAAGCCCCAGCAAAATGCTGAGGCTTTTTTTGTGTTTCAGATGAATAGTGGCTTAGAGGTTGTAGAAACTCTTGAGTCCGTGGTATTCAGCTACGCTGCCGAGTTCTTGTTCGATGCGTAGGAGTTGATTGTATTTTGACATACGGTCAGAACGTGATGCAGAACCAGTTTTGATTTGGCCGCAGTTGGTTGCCACAGCGATATCAGCGATGGTGCTGTCTTCGGTTTCACCACTACGGTGAGAAAGAACGGCGGTGTAGCCTGCGCGTTTTGCCAATTCGATAGCTTCGAGTGTTTCTGAAAGCGTACCGATTTGGTTAACTTTAATCAGGATAGAGTTGCAAGCGTCGCGTTCGATGCCGAGTTCAACCAAACGTTTTGGGTTGGTGACAAAGAAGTCGTCACCAACGATTTGAACTTTGTCGCCAATTTCCTTGGTCATGCTGACGTAGCCTTCAACATCGTCTTGGTCGAGTGGATCTTCGATAGAGATGATGGGGTACTTGTCGCACCAGTCTTTGAAGACGCCGATGATTTCATCAGCACTGAATAATTTACTTGGGTTTGATTTCCAGAATTTGTAGCCTTTTTTGTCGCCTTCGTCCCACAATTCTGAGGATGCACAGTCGAGGGCGATAGCAAAGTCAGCGTCGCGGCCAGCTTTGTAGCCAGCTTTGTCGATGGCGTCGAGGATGTAGGTGATCGCTTCTTCGTTTTCGATGTCAGGGGCAAAGCCGCCTTCGTCGCCAACGGCTGTGTTGTGGCCAGCCTTTTTCAATACTGATTTGAGGCAGTGGAAAACTTCACAGACCTGACGGATGCCGTCTTGGAAAGTGGAAGCGCCAACCGGCATAATCATGAATTCTTGGAAGTCGACTTTGTTGTCAGCGTGCTTACCACCGTTGATGATGTTGGCCATCGGTACTGGCAGTTGCTTCGCGTTTGTTGCGCTTGCGCTCGCTGCTGATCATCAGGGCAACACGCAGCATGGCGATG
>CBDUFM010000286.1:0-4706 GCA_965366325.1 uncultured bacterium | reverse complement strand
GTCCATGCACGCCACTCTTGGTATCATTAGTTTTCTGATCAGATTCTGCAACAGTCATTTCGGTTTCCTCCTAGCAAAGGGACAGCGTTTAACATCCAGCCACTTCCATGGGTCAACAACAAAGAGCCGACAGCCTAGTCTAGCAAAGTCCTCAGTTAATGCGGACGTAAGACCAAGCCGTAAGAGCCATTTCCAATTTTATCAATCAGAATTTCCGGTCATTCAACAATTCCCAAGACTACACAGCAGCACTAGCCCCGATACGATAAGCCCATCTTTCACACGAGCGCCCTCGTAAAAGGATTCGCATGCACAGTCTACGCCAACACTATTTCGGAACAAGTTTTTCTATTCATCATTTCATCACTCGTTTCATAGCTCATTTCATTACTCTAGCACTCTATTGCTGGATGGCTCCTGCTTTCTGTGCTGACAATGAAGCGCAAATAAAAACCTGCCACGCACTCGAACAACTCAAAGCCTCAAGTACGCCTGCTGACATCTACCGAACCTTTAATGCGTTTTGCATCGCTAATTATGGTAGCCGCGCAGAACCCAAATTGCGTGAATTATTTGGTACAGATTTGCGCATTGTAGAACAGTCAGAGTGGTCACATATTTCCAGCACATCTGCATGTATTGCCCTCTCCAGCAACCTACCAGCACTAAGCCATATTGAATACGGCATCGGCAAGAGCTTTGACCAAAAAACAACTAACAAAGAACGCCCGTTTTCTATTCACATACATTATCTCAACAACTTAGAGCCGGACACAAGTTACCAATGGCGCGCCATACTCATCGATGAATACGGAAAACGCTTTAGCAGTCCAACAGCACGCTTCACTACCACATCACGCACAAGCCACCGAGCCTTTCCTGCCGAAGACAGCCAAGCACCCTACACCATCACGCAACCTGGACACTATGTCCTAACACGCGACCTCGTCTGTGAAGGTACCGCCATCATTATCGATGCCGATGATGTCGTACTCGATTTGGGTGGCCACAGCATTACCTATGCAACAGCACTACGTGAAGAGGGGTATTTCGAAAACAAGTGGATGAGCTATGTACACAAAGGTTCTTTTGGGATTAAATCCATTGAGCACAAAAATATTCACATTGTTAATGGCCGCATTTTTCAAGGGCCCGCTGAAAACCGTGGCAACAATGAGTCGACTGGATTTAATCCGCTCTATCTACGCGGACTTTCTGATGTTCACTTAGCAGGTCTAGAAGTTGACTACCATACACCACAGGTCGCTGGTATCCGCAATCGTGCTGCCGGTGATAATTACCTCATCCATCATAATATGCTTCGCGATCGTGGCTGCAAAATGCACAATCGCCATGGCTCTGGCTGCTCATCAATTGATTTCCTCGCGAGCAAAGGCAAGAACCTGATCACGCATCACAACCTCGTAGCGCGCACACGACAAAATGGTCTGCGTGGGAGCCCAGAACAATCCTTTGCTAATGAAATTTACGTTGATTCGTGGGCAACCAATTCCTTTGCTTGTTCAGTCAAAGGCGGCGGCGAGCTCTTTAACAATCGTATTTTCGCAACTGGCTATCACGCCATTGCTGTGCCGTGGGGCAATGGCGTACACATTCACGATAATTTCATTCACATGCAAGGCATCAACACCGGCAAAAGACGCTGGTGGGAAGGCTTTGGTGACCAGAACTCCATGAATGGACTCCGCCATACGCAATGGGGCAACAATAAAACAGTCTCTAAGAACTCTCTTTATGACAACAACACCGTCTGTATTTATGGTCGTAATGGTGCACAAATACGCGGCGTCGAATTTTTCTCTGATCCGTATATTGAAAATCTAACGCTACAGAATTCTTACATTAAAGTGGTCGCCCAAGATGCAGAAACCAGCAAGGCCGCCTGCGTCGCAACGCACGGCAATCCCAAGCGTGAAGTTAGCCAATTGCCGGTCTTTTACCGTAACAATACCTTTGTCTCCAATAGGAACATCATTCGCATTGGCGATGACTACGGCAAAGGCTCACATCACCACTTCTTTAATAACACTTTTGAGCGCTACGCTGCAGACCAAGCATTTCATACCTTTGTAGCGATGGGCACCTACACCAGCCGTTACCATAGATTTGTTGATACGCTATTCAAAGCTGGCACTGCCGCCGATGACATAGACTGGACCATCACCAAACCTGACGCGCGCAATTATGATATTGAATGGACTCTGCACATCACCGCTGCGCCAGCGAGCACAGTACAGATACGTGATGCACTCGGTACCGTCGTTGTAGAAACGCAAATAAATGAACAAGGTGAACTTAAAACCCCATTAAAACAATATCGTATGAGCCTTGAACAAGAAACCCACTACACCCCCCATCAGGTGCTCATCGGGGATCAAACATTTAGCGTTACCATGGACCAAGCGCGCACGCTCAGCGTGCCCTAAACAACGAACGACCCACGCGCTCCTAGCAAAAAAAAAGGGGCGCAGGTTGCATCACAAAGATCAGTAAAATAAGATGCTTATTCTATGATAAATCGAAATCCAAGGTCATCATAAGCCTTAGCCGGATCACGAGCCGTACGCGCTGCGCTACGGCAGCGGTCCGCTCCGGTACGCCAAGATCCGCCACGACTAATATAATAGGTACCAGTGTCATAGAGGGCTGGGTCATCGTAGCCACTTTTGCCATCCCATTTAGTATCTACCCATTCTTCGACGTTACCATGCATATTCATTAGGCCCCACGGATTGCGGCCCTGCGTCCCAATCTGTACGTCTACGGCCGCTCCAATATGTACGGTTATTTTATCAATAATGCGATCACGCGGAAAACCAGCACCAAAGCCACGGAATTTAGCAATGCCAGCCCAGGAGCCCGTGTAAAATCCTGGATCCAAAAATGGCGTATTAATAAAGGCATCTGCAATCGCATCACGGACCTCTTCAACATATTCGTCTGTATTCATATCGGGATCAGCAGCAGCGTTCTGATCAACTTGTCGTGCAATGCTTTGTAAATCGACAGATGTCGTTGGCAGTGTCTCCGCTCGCTTGACACCCTCTCTCCAAAATGGAGCCACTGAATACATACTGCGAATCGGGTGCAGGCCACCGTCAAAGTCTTTAAAATAGGACCCCTGTTCATCTTCGACGCCAGCCGCGTTAAAACGTGTATACACAGGCACCATCTCACGATATTCAAGCTGCCTAAATTGGTCACCAATTTTCTCAATTGAATCATTGTTCGATAAACCTTGATTCGCAATCCGCTGATTGCCATAATCCTCCCAATTCATAGGACTAGCAGCATACCAATCACCTGGCTCAGAACCCTCACGGTAATAAAATTTATCCAACTTAGGGCGGTTCCCATTATTTTTAAAATGCGATACTTTTCGCCCTTCCTGAAAATAACTAAACTGATGATTTTGAGCGCCAGTCACATTATCTAAAGCCGCACATGGAATATAATCCGCAGGGTCATCACGAACACCTGGAGTCGTCAAATGCAAATACCGATAATACATGTTGCCAGCAGCCGGATCACCATACGGGCGTGGCTGGTACTCACCGTTAACCAGCCGGTATAACATCAGAATGGGTGTATAGAGACCATAATGATCTGCGACATAACGGTGCTGGTAGCGACTATCAAATAAAGCTGCCACTTCTAAAGTCAGCGAACCACCACTGATGGTTAATTGGCCACCAATTTCTATACTGAGACCTGCATCATCAAATTGCGCAACGCCATCACCGTCAACACTTTTGACATTAACCTGCCACTCAGGGGTCAAGCCACCGTCACCAAAGGGTGCAGATGGGGCCTGTGCATCCATATCAGCACGGTCATAATTATACATCATACCGCTCGGGGTCACCGTTGAACCGACTAAATCCGGATCTGCATACACACCATCCAACAAACGTCCGGTCCAAAATGCTGTGGCTGTACCCGCACGACAAAGGTACTCCCACTCTTCTTCAGTTGGGAGGCGCACCGTAGTCGAAACACCCGATACGCCCCCAATAATTGAGCAAAAGTTTTTTACACTTGCTAAGGTCTGTGATTCAACTGCCCGTAATGTTTTTAAACCATCAAAGGCCACTGTGGTAACCGCATCAATATCCGAATCGTCATCCTGCTTTTGCTGGAGGACAATGCTCTGCACTTTTTCCCAAACATCTTGAGTGCATTCATCAGCTGAAACCCAAAAACCATTACCATTATTAATGCGCCCTGCTGCCACTAATGTACGCGGCATTTCATAAGCGAAGGCCCCCTGCTCATTTTTGGGTGCCCCTTTAATAAATGCGCCAGCCACGCTGCCCTGACCATAGTCCGCCGGGCGTAAATCAATGTAACGCATTTCCACAATGGCCACGACAGAGCCACCAGCTGTGATTTCTAAATTTGCCCACCAACCCCAACGGTCACTACCGTAGTCATAATTAGAGTGGTCGTCATCATCGATACCCTTATCCGCCACCACCGCGCTGGGGCCACTACTCACACCGACCCATGTTGGCCACACTGGCTCCGGAAAACTAGTCGCCGCATTCAAACAGCATAGCGGCGCAACACACAACAGAACAATCAATGACTTAAGCATACGTACACTCCGCCCTTACTTAGCGACCACCGTCGCATCAGTTTGAATCAATACATGACTGTCACTAAAATCCCCATCATTATTGGGG
>CBDUFM010000285.1:0-4722 GCA_965366325.1 uncultured bacterium | reverse complement strand
AGGTCGGCGATTAGGTCATCATAGTCTTCCAGGCCAAGGCAGAGGCGTACTAAGTTGTCTTGAATGCCAATCGCTTCGCGTTCCTCTGGGGCTAAGTCATAGTAGCTGACCAGCGCTGGTTGACCGACCATGGATTCTGGACCACCAAAGGTTGGGCCTAGGCGTGGTAGTTTGAGATTGTCAATAAAGTTGCTGGTTTGTTTGAGGTCGCCTTTAACGGTAAAGCTGACCATGCCACCAAAGCCCTTCATCAAGGATACCGCAATCTCGTGATCAGGATGTGAGGCAAGTCCTGGGTACCAGACGCGCTCAACGAGGGGGTGTGCTTCTAGGAATTCAGCAACTTTTTGTCCCGCTTCATTAAAGTGGCGCATGCGTAGCGGAAATGTTTTGAGACCACGAATGAGCAGGTAAGCAACCATCGGGCCGGGTATGCCACCAAACATGCCTTGGGTTTCGCGTAGGGCTTCAATGGGGCCCGCATTACCGACAATGACGCCAGCCATAATATCATTATGACCGCCAAGATATTTGGTTGCGGAATGAATAACTAAATTAATGCCAAGTTGCAGCGGTTTT
Organism: uncultured bacterium; assembly: GCA_965366325.1. Lineage (GTDB taxonomy): Bacteria > Planctomycetota > UBA11346 > UBA11346 > UBA11346 > JANQLF01. The sequence goes on along the minus strand of CBDUFM010000285.1, from coordinate 4,143 downwards.
AAATTATATGGCGTTGCAATTGTCGCATCAATAAGGGTTTTAATGCGATTCTTTTTAGCAAAAGTCGCCAGGCCTTTAATATCGAGACAGCGTAAGAAGGGATTGGTTGGTGTTTCAGAAACAATTAATTTGGTTTCTTTGGTGCAGGCCGCTTCAATGCTCGCTAAATCTGGATCACAAACTGAAAAGGTGACATTAAACTTTGTTAAAAAATCACGAATAAAAACTCGTGTTTTGCGATAGCTGTCGGAAGTGACGACAATGTGGCTGCCAGATTTAACGAGGCTCATGATGCAACTGGTAACGGCGGCCATGCCGGTCGCACAGAGTAAGGCATCTTCTGCTTCTTCGATGGCGGCTACTTTTTGTTCAGCGCTACGCAGTGTTGGGTGACCATAGCGAGCATACTCGTTGGGGCGCTCAACTTCACCATTGAAAAACCTGTGCAATTCATCATTACTGGTAAATGGAAACGCGGTCGAGAATAAGACAGGCGTGGTTAAGCTGTGCATTGGTTTGTTGCGTGCTTCACCGCCATGAACGGCTGTGGTGTGAGGTCCCTGTGGCATAAACCCAGCCTCCTAAGCTTTGAGTACGATCGGAAAATCAGTTAATATGTGTTCGGCAAAGTCGCTGCCGTCCCATTTATACGCCTTTGCGCCATGGACGCCGTTGGCTTGGCAATCCATGACCACATGCCAGAGCGCTGGGTCGTTAGGCTCACCAAAGGGGGCGGCCATCAATTTGTCTTCGTCGCTAAAATAGGCACCACAGTCGATGTGGCTGTGAAAGATGGCCAAGAGTGTTTCGCCATTGGCTTCAGCACTCTCACTTTGACGCATTACGTCGCGTTCGTTTAACTTAAACGCATCCTTCGCAGTGCGGGGAAAATCTTCAGGCATTTTCTCATGGTATTGGTCCTGTAAATTGTCCATGCACACGCAGCGTGTAACGGCTGTGCTGTTCTGTTGTGCAAACAACAGCCCACAACATTCACCAGCATACCAGGTGATGGCATGTTGGGCAATTTCTTGGGCAATTTCATGCGGAATGCTGATCATCCGACGTCCTTTTGAGCGCTGAATAATGGGGGCGCCAAGGTACCTGCGGAACTCAAAAAAGAAAGCACAGGTAAATTTTACCTGTGCTTGGAAACTAGTGCTGGGTACACGTTTTAGCGGCTAGTGCTGTGCTGAGGGCCTAGGCTTCAGCGAGGGCAGCTTTGCTTGCTTTTGCCTTGGTGAGAATATCGACCATACGTGCATTATCACCGCTAAAGAAGTCTTCACAGATCTTAAGCAGGAGTGATTCTTTGTATTCAGATTCGCTGATTTCAGCACTAAAGACATGGCTTCGGCCAGCAGGCTTTTGATGTAAGATGTTTCTGCGGGCTAGGTTGCGCATGACCGTTAAGATGGTCGTATAGGCGAGCTTAGGCGCATCTGGGGCATTGTTCAGGGCATTGTGGACATCATGCACGGTGCTCGCACCTTCTTCCCAGATATGATGCATAACTCGAAGTTGTAGAGGGCCAATAATGTCCATTTGGGTATATCCTAAGCTTGTGTCATAAAATGCTATACGAATGTTCAAAACGTTACAAATGTAACATATTTCGCACAGAGCCTAGTAGATTGAATCCTGATATCAAGATCAGATCTTGCTCCACGATCTTATATACGAGATTAAATTTATCGTGTTAGACTATAAGTACACTGCAATTATGTGAACTAAAACCTTAGTGCACATCCATTAGTTTCTGATAATTGCCACGTACCAATTGATGCTGGTAAGAAGCGACTGTGCCTTCTCCTAATTGGAATAACCAGCGTTTTGCATCCTGCGGGTAGCCCGCAGTCTGTTTCAACCAGTTCAAACGTTGCGTCCAGTAGCTATTAAGCAGGTGCATATGCAGCTCGCGTGCATATTTGGCCACACAACTAGCACTCGCAATCAGGGGATTGCGATCTTCGCCTTTGACCAAGAAGGCGATTGCGCCAGGCGCAAAGCCATGCTGGTATCGGTAAGCGCTGGTGGCTTTTTCCTCGAGCGTAATCGAGCAGCTATCAGCAAAAACCGCATTAAGGGCGTCGCTGTAGTAGGCGCGACCGCCGAGGCGGTCGACGGCCGAAACATAGGCATCGTGTGTAGCGGGAGCATCTTTGATCAATAAGAGAATGGTATCGAGTTCGAGGGTCAGTTTGTTGATGCCGGCATCGTAGCTGTCATTGATGTGCTCTGGGTGGAGGAGGCTGCCACTGAGGCCAGCGGGTTTGAGGCCCGGGATGTCCCAGCTGGGGATCTCCTTAGCTGCTAATGGCAAGCTGAGTTCTTCGGCCCCAGCCATCCATGGACATGCAGCACGAAATGCTGCGCTCTCGCCAAGCAGGCTGAATAATTCAGCAGCGTTTTGACAGCTGCTGCCGGTGAACCAAGCAATGGCGCCAAGGGCAACTGATTCGAGACGAGCAATTTTGCCGCTTTGATGAATCTTTTTGCTGTCGGCAACCGGTATCTGGGCATCGAGAAAGAGTTGTTTCAACGCATCGTCATCTAGACCTGCTTCGCCGAGCACACTACAGCGTGCAATGCTGAGTGGTCCTAAGAGCGGGCCCATGCCCGCTTCATCAATGCCTGAATAACAAGTAGTCATGCAACAGGGTCTACGCGAGGATGCGCAAACGGCAACGCTGACTTGTTGTGCCGCGGTCATGCCGCAAACTAAGTGGGTGTCTTACTTGCTGTTTGTTTTATGTTGTGTCTGTATTGGCTTTCTTGAGCATACGCGACTGAGCACGACCAGTTTGGGACCGGATTTAAGCGTTGCTTTTTTGGCCTACGTGATTGTAGCAAGCAGTGAAAAATCGGTATTAATTCGTGCGTGGTTTTTGGGCCTCGCTATGGATTTATGGAATCCCTATACGACAGCGTGGTATACCTTTTGGTATTTAGCATTAGCGGTGTGTTTTTTACCACTGCGTGCGTGGGTGTTTCAGCGCAGCTATAGTGGTTGGTTTCTGTGGGCGTTAATAGTGCATGTAATTATGTGTGACCTGCATGCTGGCGATGGACAGTGGTATGCTTCATGGTCACGAGTGCTCGCTGATGCCTGTTTTACGGGTATCTTTGCCATCGCATTAGGTGCCTTGGCTAATGAATTACCGCGTTTGGTGCATCCCTTGGGCGGTCCGGACCTGCCCTAACTGGGGGCACTGAAATTGAGCTAGCCCGCTAAAATCGGACAAGCGTGCTGCGGCTTTTTTTAATCAAGTAATTTTAATGTTTGCATTACCGTTTGCCAGGCACGCAGAGCTTGTTCCGGAATCTGCACATCGTCGCCCTGTTTATGATAGGGGAGACAGCCATTATCGAGGCGTTTACCAATAAATTGTAGGCTGCGGTCTAGGAGATCGGCAGCGTCGGCGGTATCTAAAATACTGCCACTTGGTTTTTGCGTAATTAACCACACCGGTTCTTTATTTAAATCATGACGACATGATTTTGCGTCAATCGCAAAGAGGCGCTGTGCCGCAGGGAGAAGCGTGGCTTCGTCAGCGGCACTGCTGCTGAGTAAGCGAAAACGTAACAACGCTATTTCATAGGAATTATTGAAGAGCTCATCCATCGCGGCTGCGTGTTTTTGAAAGCAGGCTTCGAGCACCGCGCCTTTGCCTAAGCGAATCGCTAATTGACCTAATTGTTCGCAGACCGGTACCATGTCTTCTTCGTCGGGTTCATAGTCTGTGAGAACGGCATCAATACTTTGTACGGCGGCATCAACTTCGCCCGCAAAACTACAACAGCGTGCGTGTAATAATAATTCATCACCATCGAAATCATCAAGACAGGCAACCATGTTTGAGGCGATCCAGAAGCCAAGGTCAGCCAATTGATCTGGCGCGGCAGGCATAATTCCGTCGTCGATTCCAGCGCAGAGCCGTTCGCCTACATCACACCAATATTCAGCCGCGTCATCAATCTCGTCATGGATAAAACATGCTTGGGCTAAGATGCCATCGCGCGCGGCCTTTTCTCGTAGGGCGAGCAGTTGGGTTTTTACGGCAGCATCCAGAGCGAGATCTTTGCACGAAAGCGCGAGGGCATCGACAAAGTCATCAGGCATGGCGCCAAAGAATAGATGTG
>CBDUFM010000284.1:0-4728 GCA_965366325.1 uncultured bacterium | reverse complement strand
CCAGGTTCGTTGGAGGACACTAGGAAGGGTCTTTCCCCCAGCGATTAGGTAAGCAATTGGCCGCTTTGGGGCGGGGGGAGGGGTAGTGAGTGTTCGTTTTCTGAACTTGCTCTGCTGTGTTTGACCCATAAGTTACATGCCTAGGCATATTATGGCAGAACGATATTTAAGTATAGCACGCGAGATTCGGAATGCGATCAGTAAAGGGCTGTATCCGGTGGGGTCTGCTCTGCCTGGGCGTCTCGCCTTGGCCAAGACGCATGATACGACGCGCGGGACGATGGACCGCACGATTCGCTTCTTGGTTGAGCAGGGTGTGGTCGAGTCGCGTCATGGTGCTGGAACCTTTGTCTGTTCAACGAAGCCGCCGATTTTGGTAGCAGTCGTCGGTCTCCTGAGTGGCTATCCGGCACTTGAGGGCATTCGCTATACCGGTTTTACGAATTCGGCTATTTTGCAGAAATCGGTTCGTGACGGCTTGCGCCAATTTGATGCAATTATTTGGTATTTGCCCGATGCAGAAGTGCGCCAATGGGCGGCAGAGTTCCCCGCGTCGCTGGTGCAAATAATTATTAATCGTGATTACCCAGAATGTAATTATGTGACGACGGATCACTGCGGTGCCTATGCTGAACTTACTGCAGAAAGACTGAAAAAACTAAAGAATCCGGTGCCCGTTTTTATTCGTTCAGATCAGGAACACTACGTTATTGATAAGCGCTTAGAAGGTTTTTCGCAGGCCTGTCGTGCGCAGGCGGTGCCTTTTGAGGTACTGCTTATGGGTAATGACTTTGAGCAGAATTTAAAGAAATTGGATCGCTTAAAAAGTTTGGCTGAACAGGGGCCATTGCTGTTGTGTGGGGCGAGCTTACAGGTCACCGGTTGCGTGATGGCTTGGCTGCGCATGGCCGCGTTGGAGTGGGGTACGCAGGTACTCTATAATGACATGGATAACGAATTCAGTTACCACGTCTTTGGTCACCGCGTAACCACCTTTATTCAAGATTATGCTGAGTTGATGCTGTTGGCCTGTCAGGCCCTGCCGGAGCTGATTGCGCAAAATGGCCAGTCGTTGCAGCAGCTGGTGCGGCCACGCTTGGTGCAGGGTGATACCTAGCCGATTCGCACTTTGGCGGGACTAAGATTTCTATTGAGATGCCTAGGCATCTTGCTAAGATCCCGCCTATCACGAGGGGCAAGGGATGGCTAAAACGGTAAAATTGGCAATGATTGGGCTTGATACGAGTCATTCGATTGCCTTTGCACAACGCATACAGGGTAGCGGCGCGACGCGTGTCCGTGGCATGCGTATAGAGCGCTGCCTGCGTTTCCCGTCAGCGTTTCAAACGGAACCACAACAAGATGCGCGCCAAGAAACCTTAGAGTCATGGGGTATTGAGGTCACGCGCAATTTTAATAAAGCCATCGAAGGTGCTGAGGGAATACTTTTAGAAATTAATGATCCGGCCCTCCACTGGAAGTATTTTAAGAAGGCGGCTGAATTAGGTATTCCTATTTTTATCGACAAGCCATTAGCAAAAAATTTAAGCGATGCCAAAAAGATCGTAGCATTAACCAAGCAAAAACGTTTGAAAGTCTGGGAGGCGTCATCATTACGTTTCTCTGCTGCATTACATGATGCAACGAAGCAGGCCGGTAAAGCGGAGTTGGTCAATATTTATGGTGCTATGGGTAAGGCTTTTGCTGGCAGTTCGTTGATTTGGTACGGATGTCATACTTTTCAAATGCTCAATCATATCATGGGCAATAAAGCCCTGCGCGTGCATGCAACCCAAGGCGAACGCGGTGTGGTTACGACTGTCGAATATGCAAACGGACGCCGCGGTGTTGTAGAAAGCATTTCAGGGCTCTACAATTACGGTGGTCGCATACACGGTTCTAAGGGTATTGTCGATTTTAAATGCGAAGGTGATATGTACGGCAAGTTAATGCCGGCTTTGCGTGATTTCTTTTGCAAAGGCGTTATTCCCGTGCCATTGAAGGATTCGTATGCAGTGCAGGCGATGCTCGATGCTGCTGAGAAATCAATAAAAGCCGGCAAATCTGTAGCGATAAAAGAGAAGCTCTAATGGCTGCGCGATTAGGATTTGCTGTTGTTGGCCTTGGCGGCATTGCTGATTTTCATGCCCAGGCCGCACAGGCACTGCGCGGCGCTGGTTTAGTTGCCTGCTTTAGCAGGAATGAAAAGAAGGCAAAGGCATTCGCAGAAAAGTTTTCCTGTAAGGCGTATTGGGATTATAAAGCGATGCTTGCGGATCCAGCCATCGATGTGGTTACCATTGCATCAGCATCTGGTGCACACAAAGATGCCGCCATTGCAGCCGCCAAGGCCAAGAAGCACGTCATTGCTGAAAAGCCCCTAGAGGTGAATCCGCAACGCTGTCGTGCGATGATAAAGGCCTGTAAAACGAACGGGGTTTTATTGTCGACTATTTTTCCGTCGCGCTTTACAGACCTGTCACGGGTCATGAAGGCGGCGGTGGAAGAGCAGCGGCTTGGTACCTTGGTGAGTGCCAGTGCCTATGTGAAATGGCACCGTGCGCAGGACTATTATTCATCCAGTGATTGGAAGGGCACCTGGGCCTTTGATGGTGGCGGTGCGCTGATGAATCAAGGGATTCACTCCTTGGATTTTCTTATTTATTTATTAGGTGATCCCGTCGAGGTGAGTGCCTATATGAATACACCAGTTAAACAAGGCGTTGAAGTAGAGACAAATTTAGTGGCCATCTTACGCTTTCCTTGTGGCGCACTCGGTACGATTGAGGCATCGACAGAAATCTATCCTGGTTACAAAAAGCGTATCGAAATCTGTGGCAGCGCTGGCAGCATGAGTATGGTTGAAAGTGAATTGCAGCGTTGGGATTTTAAAAAGAAAAAAGCCAAAGATGCCGGTATTCGCAAGCGCTTTTCGCAGCAGGCATCACATGGCGGCGGCGCATCTGATCCGCTGGCGATTAGCTTTGAGGGTCATCGTCGACAATTCCAAGAATTGGTTGATGTGGTCAAAGGAAAGAGAGACGCATTAAGCTGTGATGGCGAAGAGGGCCTGCGCAGTGTAAAGGTGGTCAATGCCATCTACAAATCAGCACAAACACATAAACCAGTTACCATCAAATAACAGATACGGAGTTATCATGTCTAGTAAACTTAAGAAAATCAAAGTCGCGATTGCCGGACAAGGCCGCAGTGGCTTTAATATCCACGCCCGCACCTTAGGCGAAGACCTCGGTGCGTATTTTGAGATCGTTGCCGTTGCGGATGAATTGCCAGGTCGCTGCGATATTGCGGTTAAAGAATACGGAGCAAAGGCTTATAAAGATTATAAGGCAATGATTAAGGCCGGTGGTTTTGATTTGTTTATTAATGCCTTGCCACAGCCATGGCATATCCGCGGTAGTGTGGCGGCAATGAAAGCTGGTTATCACGTTGTCTGCGAAAAACCGTTGTCTTCAAAGGTCAAGGACTTGGATACTTTGGTCCAAGCAGCTAAGAAATACAAGCGCCAATTTATTCCTTTCCAGCAGAATCGCTTTCAGCCTTTCTTTGCAAAAATGCAAGAAGTGATTAATTCAGGTGTCTTGGGTGATATTATTCACATTCGTAGTAACTGGACACAATTTGCACGTCGTTGGGACTGGCAAACCTTTCAAGAGAATATGGGCGGTACCTTGTTAAATACTGGGCCACATGCCGTTGACCAAGCAGTGCTGTTGTTGGGAGGCAAAAAACCAAAGGTCTTCTGTCGCCAAGCATGTAATAACCCATTTGATGGTGATGCAGATGATTTTTGCGCTTTGACGCTCTACGGAAATGATTTGCCAACCATTGAAATTCTTATCAGTAGCTACTGTGCCTATGATATGGGGCCCCGTTATACGGTGAATGGCCAATATGGCAGCCTGTCAGGTAATGAGTTTGAATTGAAGTGGAAATATTTCGATCCGAAAAAAGCACCGAAGCAAAAGATGTGGTCGCCATGGTCTAAGGATCGCCAATATCCACGTGAAAAACTACAGTGGAAAGAAAAAGTTTGGAATTTGGACAAGGCGAAAATGGATAGAGCAACAGGCTATACCTTGGTTTCTTTGCCGTCTGCACCAGCAGCTTATTATGAAAATGTCCATGATGTGCTAGTTAATAAAGCCAAGCAATTGGTAACGATTAAACAAGTGCGCCGTCAATTAGAAATTATGGAAGCAGCCATTGCGCAAAATAAACTGCCGAAAAAAGGCAAGAAGCACGCATCTATTACTAAAGGGAAGAAAAAATAATGTATATCTCGGGTATTGCGGATGAAGCGGGTCAACCATTAGAAACGCAGATCAAGGCCCATCATGAGCTCGGTTTAAAACATATCGAAGTTCGGATGGTCGATAATCAATCCTTTACACAGATGGATGATGCGGCTTTTACGGCTGTGTTTGATCGTCTCAGTGCAGCTGGATTACAAATCAGCTGTTATGGTAGCTCGATTGCGAATTGGTCACGCCCCATCACAGATGATTTCAAGGCTGATGTGGAAGAACTCGAACGTTGTGTTCCGCGCATGCAAAAAACAAAGACGCAGTTTATTCGTGTTATGAGTTGGCCCAATCAGGGTTTAAACCAAGAAGATTGGGGCAACGAGGCGGTACGTCGGATGCAGATTCTGGCACAGATGGCAGAAGCGGGTGGCGTAACCTTGGGGCTTGAGAACTGCACGGG
>CBDUFM010000283.1:0-4728 GCA_965366325.1 uncultured bacterium | reverse complement strand
GGGCGCGAGCATGGTCAGAAATGTGATCAGCTTCCCGGAGCACGCGATATAAGTAATCCGGAACACCGCGCTCATGTTGCTGAGGTTTGGGATGTGGAGCCAGAGGAAATTCCTGGTCCAGGTGTCGATTGCTATGAAATGATGCGCAAGATACACAGTGGAGAGATAAAGGCGTTGTTAACCCTGTGCTTTAATCCCAAAGTGTCATTGCCAGACAATTCCTATGTTGGTGCTGCTCTGGATAAATTAGATTTTATGTGCAGTATCGATTTCTTTCTAAGTGAAACGGCACAGCATGCGGACATTGTCTTACCAGGGTCCCTACAAGAAGAGGACGAGGGGACGGTGACGCAGATCGAAGGTCGTGTCATTAAAATTAATAAGGCCGTCGAAGCGCCAGGTGAAGCGCGTGAAGATTGGAAGATCATTCAGGATCTAGCCCGTTTATTGGGCCGAGAAAAGGGCTTTACCTTTAAGAATCCGGGTGAGATGTTTGATGAGCTACGTCGCGCCAGTAAGGGTGGCATCAGTGATTATAGCGGCATTAGCTATGAAAAAATTGATAAACAGGGTGGCGTATTTTGGCCTTGTTATGATGAGGCGCATCCGGGCACAGAGCGCTTATTTGAAAAAGACTCATGGAATCCTATCGCTAAGGGTGCAGGCCCATTTTATTTCCCCGATGGTAAGGCACGTTTTGTGGTATCGCCTTACACAGCGCCAGCCGAGGACATTGATAAGGATTATAATATCATACTAACCAGCGGCCGTGTTGTCAGTCAATTTTTATCAGGGACGCAGACGCGGCGCATTGGTCCTTTGGTTGATCAATATCCCGAGCCTTTAATTGAATTGCATCCACGCTTGGCAGAGAAGCTGGGTATTGCAGATAACGAATGGGCGACTGTGGAAACACGGCGTGGATCAGTCACGCTGCGTACACAGGTGGTCAAGACCATTCGCCCCGATACGGTTTTTGTACCCTATCACTGGGCTGGCAAGCGAAGTATTAATCAATGCACGGTGCAGGCTCAGGATCCAATATCAAAAATTCCAGAATTTAAAGTATGTGCTTGTCGCGTAGTAAAGGCGGTAGAGCCGGATTATATCAAGGAAGAGCGTGCATTGGCTGAGGGAGTGAGCGTATGATTACTCCAGGACAAGAATTTTTTATTGACCCGAACCGCTGTATTGGCTGTCAGGCCTGCGTACAGGCCTGTAGTGAGTGCGATACGCATAAGGGCGAGGCGATGATTCACCTCGAGTACGTGGACCGCGAGAATAGTCCGCAGACGGCGCCGGTTATTTGTATGCACTGCGATACGCCAACCTGTGCTGAAGTCTGCCCATCGGATGCGATTAAGAAGACGCCCGATGGTGTTGTACAGACTGCGCGTAAAGAACGCTGTGTATCCTGTGATAATTGTGGCTTGGCTTGTCCCTTTGGTGTGCCAAAGGTTAAGGTTGAAATAGAATTAATGATGAAGTGTGACATGTGCTACGATCGCACTGCCTTCGGTAAAAAACCTATGTGTGCGTCTGTCTGTCCGAGTCAGGCTTTATTTTTTGGTAGTAAAGAAGAGATTGAGGAGCTGCGTCCGCGCTCACGCCCGATTAATGAGTTCCAATTTGGGCAGCAGTCAATTCAAACGAAAGTTAATATGATGGTCCCTAAGGACGATGATGAAGGGATGCTGCAGGTTGCAGTTGCGGCATCGGCAAGCGTTGATGATATGATGATGGATGGCTTATTTGGAGACGCGTTTGATGGAGTCGAAATATGAGTATTGGATTTTTCTCAAAACGACCAGATCGCGATGAATCAAAGCGAGATGAAGCATGGCGAGAGCAGCATCCTATCGATACTGCCAAAGAGCAGCAACAAAATCGTCGGCAATTTATAAAAACGGTAGCTGCTGGTAGCGCCTTGCTAGTCTGTGGTCAAGTGGCCCTCGTTGCAGCAGATGCAAGACGTGCAAGCATTAAGCAGCTGTCAGATAAGCAATTAGTGTTAGATGTTAATATTAATACTATTGCAGATGGTGAATCTATTTTATTTAATTATCCAGATGAGCACAGTCCTTGTTTATTGGTGCGTCTGTCGCGTGACAAGGTGCTTGCTTATTCTCAAAAATGCACGCATTTGGCTTGTCCAGTTATTCCGAAGCCGGAAGAGGGTCTGTTGTTTTGTCCTTGTCATAAAGGTGCCTTTAATATAGAAGATGGCCGCCCATTATACGGTCCACCCAAGCGTGCCCTGCCTCGTTTGCAGCTTCAGATAGAAGATGATGGAACTATTATGATTCGAGGGATGGAGCAAATATCGTGAGTGAGGCTGATGAGCAGGTCCAGGTTCTTGTGCGCTCGAATGCGCGCTTAAGCAAGCAGATTATTGCTGTTATCTGTATTTTTATGCTGCAACTCTTTATCATGACTATTTCAATTCGTGATTTTATGGCTGGTGAACCGGAAGGACTGTGGCTATCGTCACTGATTTCTCTCGCTTTGCTTTTGCTTTCCTTGCTAGTGCTAGCATGTAATCGCTTGCCAAAGCAAAAATAAGGGCGCAAAAATAACCGCGTACCTAGCGTCGTCTATGTATGATGCGTAATGTTAATCCTCACCACAGGATGACCAAAATACTGTTTACGACATCACCGAGCATGCTGGGAATTGCAATGGCTACTGATAAGCCATCAGCGAGAGCTGCGTCTTTACGCATGAAATTTTCATCCTGCAGTTCACTAAGAATGATTGGGCGACGTGCGGACCAAGCGTTACCGATTAAACCTTCTCCAGGTTGAACGCTTAAGCGTGTAGAAATTTTGGCAAGATTAGCATTTTTACCATAGTGAGCACTGATTTTTACTAAAGCCGGACTATTGCCGACAACGTTGGGCTTCCAGATTTCATAGGCGCGCGCGATGGGCGTTTCTGCGGACGAGAGCAAGGTAACGATCCCGGTGATGTTGTGATAATCGATGACCGGTATGGCTATGCCGGTATGTAAGCCATCGCTGTCTGCACTGGAGCTACGTAAAAACGATTGGGCCTGATTAATACTCGTCATGAGTTGGCAGCTGCCGTATTGCCAGGCGCGACCCGGTAGGCCGCTTCCATAGGGTAGGTGTACGTATTTACTAATTTCAGCAAATTGATCGAGGCCGGCATAATGGCCATCAAGCATGCTGAGTTCGTGTGTGCCTTCACGACCACACCATATTTCTGCGGCGCCTTTGGCATGGTCTGAGAGTTTGAAAAACAACATCAGGATCGAGGTAATGCTCCCACGGTCAAAACAGGGCATTGCTAATACGACGGGAATGTCGTCTGGGGCTTGAATGCCACGTGCCAGATATTCGTCGTTTAGATCAGCGATGAGTAAGGGTCGGCGTTCAGCGGATACGCGGTCTAAAATGCCGGCATCATAGGTGCGGATAGAACTTTGGCTGCGTAATTGTGGATGATCACCATAGCATGCTTCAACTAATTGCCATTGCATGTCATTTGTGGTATTTACCCATACTTCTGCGGCTGCTACAATACTGTCAAATTTTACTGATGAGTTCATGTTAATCTATGCCATTTTTAGAATGTTTAGTTGAGGAGAAACGGGTGATTCTTCGCTGAGATCCAATTGGTTTGCGTGCACATTGGTGCTTTGTTTGTGTTTGTCGAATTTTTCAAGAAAGTCGATTAAGCAAACGCGGAGAGAGTAATACAGATCGTCGTTTAATACGGCGAGTCGGTCACGTGGACGTTCAAAGGGTATTTCTAATATTTGACCAACGCGCGCTCGTGGGCCATTGGTCATCATGCAAATACGATCGCTCATATAGACGGCTTCATCGGGATCGTGGGTGATGACCATGGTGGTTATTTTTTCTCTATTTAAAATATCGAGAATAACGTCTTGGAGTTCCATGCGGGTTAAGGAGTCAAGCCGTCCGAATGGTTCATCAAGGAGGAGCATTTTGGGTTTCAGTGCTATCGCACGCGCGATGCCAACACGTTGCTGCATGCCCCCAGACATTTCACTAGGGAATTTGTGCATGGTTTCGGCGAGGCCGACCAGGCTCATGTAGTAGGCAACAATGTCATGGCGCTCGGCCTTGCTGGCATGCGGATATACGCGTTTTACGCCTAGGAGCACATTATTGTAGGCACTCATCCATGGCAGCAGGCAGGGGGATTGAAAAACGACGGCACGATCTGGTCCGGGGCCAATGACTTCTCGATCATCAAGGAGGACGCTACCATGGGTGATATCATTAAGCCCAGCGAGCATGGTGAGGACGGTGGATTTACCACAACCAGAGTGACCAATGATGCTGATGACCTCGCCTTTTTTAATGTTTAGATTAAAGCGATCGACTACACGAACAGGATCACCGACTGGGTTGGGGTATTCTTTAACTAGATTTGATATTTCTACGTAGCGATTACTCATGTGTGCATACCTATCCGTGGCTTAAGTCGAGTGGTTGAACATCCGGTAGTAAAAGATTGCTTTCGCTGCGCAGTTTTTTTGCCTCTTGATTTAATCCTATCATGAAGCCACTGACTTCATTGCGGAGTTTTTTAAATGCGGGGTTAAAGTTAAGCGTTGACCGGTCGCGTGGGCGTTCGAGCTCAACTATAAAATCACGCTCTAGGCTTGCGCCTGGGCCTGGCGTCAGTGGCACAATGCGATCCGCCATCAATGCGGCCTCATCTACATCGTTAGTG
>CBDUFM010000282.1:0-4729 GCA_965366325.1 uncultured bacterium | reverse complement strand
AGGCCTGCCAGTCAGAACGCTGTACAGACGGATCAATATCCCTTGCCCACCACTCATCATAGGTCGGTGCTAAAAAGAATTCATGCCAATATTGCGGGCCACCATGATTCTCATGGTTACCCCATACAAAACGAATCCGACCGAGACCAGGGTCACCCTTTTGTAGTGGTGCATAAACCACCTGACCGCCAACGCCGGTCCAATCCACGGGAGTACCAGTACGCTTTTTCCAGAAATACGGATTCTCACCCGTGCGCATAAAAACGTCCTTATCTTCTCGGTCAGCAGTACCAAAAAATTCACCATCAGGACCAAGTCTGCGGTCAACGCGCTTCGCATCCAAAGACCCAAACGCCATAACGGCTTTTTTTACACTTAACTCTCCCTTCTTCGAGTACAAACCCGCATCCCACATTTTCGCAGATTTTGGATCCGCATCAACAATCTCTTCAGCGGCATCCCCCTCAGCGTCCTCGTCGGCTTTATCCGCCCCCTTGGACCCCACGTCCTTTTTGTCAGTATTTTTAGCGACGGTATTTTTCTCACCACGAGCCGCTACCAATTGTTTATATAATTCACTGTCTGCCGCTGCGATTGCCCGCGACAATGGATTATACAATTTATGTCTATCAGCCTTCTCACCTAATAGCTTGAGGAATGCATACATGGTCTTGGGCTCAGCCTCACGAATTGTCGATTCGACTACAGTACACAATTGTGGATCCTTAAGAACACGCCAGGGCACTTGCAGTGACTGGGTTGGCGAACGTAATTTTAAAGTTTTTTCATTCGCTGCGACTGGAACCAGGCCTCGCATTTCTTGACCAAATAAATGCAGATCAATACTCGCATGTTTTTCACTAGCTTGAGCGATGCAGTGCTGGATCAGCTGCTCACGTGGCGCAGCTGCCTCCTCCGCCCCCAGAAAGCCTATCATCATGACCAAGATCATCACATAGCGCATAGCATGCTCCTCAATCTCGTAGCTACTCTGATATATATTTATCATAACATTTGTAGTTTACAAGACGAAAGCGGATAGCATGCAAAATACTGTCCTTCAGTCATTTACGCTGGATGACCCTGTCCTATGCCCACAGACAGCACCTACACAGAAAGTACGGCCGCCGCCTCTTGCAGTGCCGTCATGATACAGCCCTCTTGTTGCCTTGTGCACATCGCGGTTAAACCAGCAGCACCAAGAACCGCATGGCAACGACCAGCCGCCCGTATCGGAACGCCGAAACGGGTTTGACCAGGATAGATTTCACGATCCAAATAATAACCGTGCTTTAGAAAGCGTTTGGTCACCTTGACCGCCTCCTGAATACGAAGCGCAACATGCTCATCAATATCTTGCATTTGTGAAATGGCCCAGGCCTCTAAATCTTCTTCGTCAGGTTGGGTGAAAAATATACAGCCAAAATACGGCAAGCGCGGAGGAAAGCGCCGTTTGAGTGGCATTAATGCAGGTGCATGCTCATGCACATATTTTGCAACAGACACAATGCGCTTACCCTGCTGCTCAAGCAACAAGGTCGTCAGCTCAAACTCATCATGTATACGCCGCAGATGTTCATCAGCCCGCTCACTTAAACTAGCCCTGCAACCACTCGCCTGCGCCCAATGCGCACAACGCTCAGTGGCCCAATAACAGGTATTATCATGATGCAAAATTCCTAAGTCAGTCATCGCATGCAATAAGCGATTTAAACTAGCCGCATTTAATTGATCGAGGCCTGCCTGTATCTCGCTATACCGCAGCGGCGCTTGGGCATCAGCCAATAAATCTAAAACTCGTGCCGCACGATCTAACTGCGAATCAGCACTCATACACGTTGCTCCTGCCAGTAATCCGTAATAAAAGCATCCCCCAAACGCTCAAGCCGCTGTGCCAACTGTCCGTGCATCAAATCCATAATAGCATCATAGGCTTCAGATTGACCGCGATAAATCGCCTGTGCTTGAAACGGGTCTTTTTCTAAATCGAATAAAACGCTCGTTGCATCAACAGCAAAGGGATCCCATCGATTGTCAGGATTATAAAAAACACTCTCTGCACGCTGATCAACAATAGCATAGGTAAAGCGCTCACTCACTAAACCGCGCCAATACATGCCTTTTTCAATCGGAAAATCATAGCGTGTCCGATCTGGCGGTGGCGCGCCCGTATTATGTGACAGAAAGACTGGTTCCGTATGAATGGGCGCTACGCCCTGCATGACTTTGGCCTGACTACGACCACTGCGTCCTGGTGGTATTTCCAAGCCCATCAATTCTAACAAGCTGGGCATCGCATCCACGAGACCAAATAAGCTTTTATTGCGCTGCGCTGGAATTCCTCGCGGCCAACCTATCACAAACGGAATACCAACACTTTCCTCATACCACACATCTTTCATCCATCGTCCATGCGTACCCAGCATTTCGCCGTGATCTGCAGTTAAAACAATAATAGTGTTTTCCAATGCACCGCTGTCTTCAAGGTAATCGTAAATGCGCCCAAATTCAGCATCCATAGCACTCACCCCACCAAAATACCCCGGAGCCCAGCGCTGGTAACCAGCTTGGTCAGTATGTGGATTTGCGCACGGTTGTTCAGACGCCCGATACAGCTGTTCGTATGCCGCCGGCGCGTAATACTGCTTTTGATCGTGGTAGATATCTTGATTTTTACGACCACATTCATTGTGTGGTGGCGACCAATTTAAACACAGCAACCATGGTTTATGCGCGGGACGCTCGTCATGCTCGTTACGTAAATATTCTAGGCACTTATCAGTCTCATGCGTCACCTGATACTGATCCGCAAGCCTAATTAAATCTCCATCCGTGTTATTATACCGAATGCGCCAGTGATCATGGCAACAACCATTGCTATACCAATACCGAAAGCCCAAACGTCGTGGCCCAGGTGGCGTAAACGTACACCAATGATCACCAAATTTATCGTCCGCCTCATAATCATCCAAATGCCACTTACCAATAAGTGCCGTATCATAGCCATTATCGGCCGCAGTCTGTGCTAAGCTCGGCTCATCCACTGGCAAGCGCTGCCAGTTATACTCCATACCAATTTCCTGGGCATAGCGTCCCGTAAGAAATGCGGCGCGGGCTGGGGTACATAAGGGGTGATTGCTATAAGCGCGCTCCATAACGCAGCTTTGTGCGGCAAATGCATCCATACGTG
Organism: uncultured bacterium; assembly: GCA_965366325.1. Taxonomy (GTDB): domain Bacteria; phylum Planctomycetota; class UBA11346; order UBA11346; family UBA11346; genus JANQLF01. The sequence goes on along the minus strand of CBDUFM010000282.1, from coordinate 1,539 downwards.
GCGTCTGCACTGGGTCCATGCGCATACAGCCCAGCGCCTGACGACGCCAGCCATCTGCCATAATCACCAAGACGTTCGGTCGGTGTCCTTGCCCTTGTCCTTGTCCTTGTCCTTGTCCTTGTTGCGTAAGTTTCTGCTTCATATCGGTGCTCCTAAGAGCATGCAGTATACATCATATATGAATGCTTAAACAATCAATTATGAATGTTCCATGTTTCAAGCTCAGGGCCCGGCCTTGCCAAGCTGCACTTAATTAATTACAGTGCGCCGACAGGAAGAGCAGCGCTATGAGCAACGATATTAAAAAACCAAATGTTATTATTATGTACGCAGACGATCTCGGATTCGGTGACCTATCGTGCTATGGCGCCACCGATATTCAGACACCCAACCTAGATCGTCTCGCAGCCAGCGGCATACAATTTCAACAGGGTTACGCCACTGCCGCAACCTGCACGCCTTCACGCTACAGCCTCTTAACCGGCGCTTATCCATGGCGCAATCCACGTGCGAATATCTTACCTGGCGACGCACCCTTAATTATTGACCCTGACTCGCCAACCTTTCCTGCTCGCATGCGCAGGGGTGGCTATAAAACTGGCATCGTCGGTAAATGGCACCTGGGATTAGGCAACAATAATCTAGATTGGAATACAGAAATATCCGCAACACCCAACGATGTGGGCTTTGATTATTCCTTTATCATGGCCGCCACCAACGACCGCGTTCCCTGTGTATATGTAGAGAATCGCAATGTCGTTAATCTCGATCCAAACGACCCCATCGAAGTGACCTATAATTGGGATGAAGCCTACAAGGATGTTCCTTGCGGTAGACATAACCCTGAGCTGCTCACTGTTAAATATAGTCACGGCCACGACGGCACTATTGTCAACGGAGTCAGTCGCATCGGGCACATGCGCGGCGGCAAAGCTGCACTCTGGGAAGACGAAACCATGGTCGATGTATTCCTCGACAAAGCCGTTGATTTTGTTACAGCACACAAGGACCAAGCATTTTTTCTCTACTATGCGTTTCATCAGCCACATGTACCACGCCTACCCGCCCCGCGCTTTCAAGGCGCCACTCAATTAGGGGCACGCGGTGATGTTATTGTCGAAATGGATTGGGCCGTCGGTCAATTATTAGACAAACTAGAAGAACTCGGCATCAGCGACAATACGATCGTGATTTTCTCTAGCGATAACGGTCCTGTTTTAGATGATGGCTATGAAGATCGCGCCGAAGAATTAAAGGGTAGCCATAAGGCAGCTGGTCCACTGCGCGGCGGTAAATATAGTCTTTTTGATGGCGGGACGCGGGTTCCCTTCCTCCTCAGTTGGCCAGGCACCGTGCAACCGGGCCACTCGCATGCACTCGTGTGCCAGCATGACTTTCATGCCTCCTTCGCAGCAATGATTGGTGAAAAACTCGTCGCAGGCGAAGCACCTGATAGTGAAAATGTTTTAAGCGCTTTCCTCGACGCCAACGCAGCCGGTCGCGATCAATTAGTTGTGGAAGGCATCCGTGCAAAAACCG
>CBDUFM010000281.1:0-4742 GCA_965366325.1 uncultured bacterium | reverse complement strand
GGATTCATTCTCTCCTGTATCGGTTTGGCCTCATTGGTTGCCCTTGGGGTGGCCTTTGAGCGGATTGCGCGTCTTAGTCGTTGGCAGAAAGAGTTCCGCTCCACTTGGGCTTTGCTGCAGACGCAGCTAGAGAACCGCGAGCTGCGTCAGAAAGACTTGCCGAGCAGCAATGCACTCGGCCGTGTGTTGCAGGCTGGTATGCGCAATGCGCGTTTGGGTGAAGAGTCGATTCGCAATGCGACCTTTGATGCCGCGCAGCAAGAGGTCTCGCAATTGGAGCGTGGCTTAGGTGCTTTGTCGACGGTTGCCCAAGTAGCGCCCTTACTGGGCCTGCTCGGTACGGTTGCGGGTTTAATGGAAGCCTTTCAGGCGGCGCAGGCAGCAGAAAGTATTACAGCTGATTTACTGGCGAATGGTATATTTAAAGCGCTTGGAACGACGGCGGCAGGTTTGGGCGTCGCTATTCCGGCTTATATCGCCTATAATTCTTTGACTGCGTGGACATCGCGTTTAATTGATTCACTGGAACATGCGGCTGGTGAATTGCCACGGATTGTGGCACGGAGTCAGGGATGAGCGTACGCTTACGCCGCAAGCATCATGGTCGGCAGCAGTTCCTTGATCTAGCGCCAATGGTGGACGTGACCTTGACCTTGATTGTGTTTCTCCTGCTGAATTCAGAGAGCATGGATATCCGCAATATCACCGTGCACCTGCCACAGGCGGCCAGTGCGCAGAGTGAGGAGCAGGCCATTGCGGTGCATGTCGATGCAGCGGGTGAGATTATGTACGAGGGTAAGCCGCTTAGTCTTGATGCGATTGCTGATACCATTGCATCGGGTAGCCGCGTAACCATCTATGCAGATCAAGATGCAAAACATGGGCGCGTGACTGCTGTCGTTGACCATTTGCGAGCAGCCGGAATTGAGCATATATTCTATGGTGTAGAAGCGGTAGATACATGGTGATCTACGGCGCCTTTAGCTCGCTCAACAGCCAACGAAGTTCTCATGCATATTGATCTGATTACCCTGTTTCCTGATGCCTGTGCAACGTTTCTCAAGACCAGCATCTTGGGTCGTGCGCAGCGTCGTGGTCTGTTGACGCTGCAGGTCCATGATCCACGCAATTGGGCAGGTGGTCGTCATCGTGTCGTTGATGACCGGCCCTATGGCGGTGGTCCTGGTATGGTGCTCAAGGCACCCCCAATTGCGAGCTGCTTAGATAGCTTGCTTGATCAGGGGGCGCCAACGACTTTGTTGATGACGAGTCCGCAGGGGCGCCAGCTCGACCAGCAATGGGCGGAGACATTGGCTGCGGACGAGCACATCGTCATTTTGTGCGGTCACTACGAAGGTATTGATGAGCGCATTGTGGAATTGTTTAAACCGCAGGAATTTTCTATTGGTGATGTGGTGTTATCGGGTGGCGAGTTAGCAGCGATGACTTTGTGCGACGCCGTAACGCGATTGCTGCCTGGTGTGTTGGGCCATGCAGATAGTGCGGTGGAAGATAGCTTTTCTGGTGAAGACCAATCCTTGGATCACCCATGCTACACCAAGCCACCGATTTTCAGAGGCCTGAAGGTGCCGGATGTACTACTTAGTGGGGATCATGCAGCCATAGCCGCGTGGCGTGAACAACAACGCTTGGAGCGTACACGTGAGCGTCGTCCTGATTTACTCGATGAGAACGGCGCGAGCGACTAGGAGCAGTAGGGGACTGCTAGTTAACCGCCCATTCACGCTTTTCGGTAGAGAGATCGCTGAGGCGTGCATTGAGGGTGTTTCTGGTGATCCCCAAGAGTTGCGCGGCCTTACTCTTATTATTGTTACAGAAATCTAAAACAGCTTCGAATAAATAGCGTTCCCATTTTCCGCGGACAAGGTTGTAAAGATCCTGACTGCCACTTTCGCTGCATTCTTTCGTCGAATTGACCATATAGCTGCGTAGCTGTTCCTCGAAAACGACACCGCTCATTGGGGCTGTTTCGCTGCTACTAGCAATGGGACCTGGGCTACTGCTGGCCGTTGGGCTAAGCACTGTGCCTTTGTTTTCACTGTTATTGTAGGCCATGATAGCCATGGGTAGGAGGTCGACTTTGAGTTCGCGGCCTGGGGCCATGACGACCATTTTCTCGACACAGTTTTCCAGTTCACGAACGTTGCCCGGCCATGGGTAACATTTCATGAGTTCGATGACTTCGCGAGAGTAATGTTCGATATACTTACAGTTGCGTTGGCAATAAATGCTGAGGAAGTGTTCAACCAATGGTGGAATATCTTCACGGCGATGACGCAGCGGTGGAATATGGAGATACACGACATTGAGGCGATAATATAAATCAGAGCGGAAATTACCGAGTTTAACCTCTTCTTCGAGATTTCTATTGGTCGCGGCAATAACGCGTACGTCTAATTTACGGACTTTATGTTCGCCAACACGAACAACTTCCATTTCTTGTAAGACGCGCAAAAGGCGGACTTGCATACTCGGCGAAATTTCACCAATTTCGTCAAGGAAAATGGTACCGCGATCAGCGACCTCAAAACGACCTTTACGGTCAGTGGTGGCACCGGTAAAGGCGCCTTTCACGTGGCCAAAGAGTTCCGATTCAAGCAGACTCTCGGACAGGGCACCACAGTTTACGGTAATAAATGTTTCATTCGCACGCGGGCTGTGTTGATGAATCATGCGCGCGACCAGTTCCTTACCGGTCCCGGTTTCACCACTAATTAAAGCAGTAGCGGAACTAGCAGCAACGCGACGTGCATTGTCGAGAACGTTGCGGAAGGAGCCAGCAACACTAACCACATTGTTGGGATTGAATTGCATGCGAATTTCTTCGCGTAAGTGGTAGTTCTCATCGAGGAGTTCTTCTTTTTCCATGCGCAGGAAGTGAGAAACCGCACACCATTGTAGGAAGAGGTCGGATAAAAAGTGGCCAACACTTTCATTGGCTTCTTCGAGGATCAGAACCGCGTAGAGGCGTTTACCTTTTCCTAATGGGTAGGCAATAATTTTTTCTTCGTGGACGAGTTCGCGGCCTTCTTTGATGTTATCGATAACGACTTGATCTTCTTCTTCGGTGATACTGGCGCCGCCATGGCTGATGATGCTACTGGTGTCACCATTCTCGAGTAGGACGTAGAGACGTCCTGCAGTAATTAAGTTTTCGCTGCTAGTCAGCCGCAGTGCTGATAAGACAGACGATCGTAGTTCCGGGTTTTTCACGCGGACGTCGGTAATGGCGTCTAGCAGATCTAATAAAACGCTGGAGTCCATGATAATGCTCCTCAATACATGCCACAGCGTATTGCAAAAATCATCTTATGTTGCGCAATTTTTGAGCAACCAGAAGTTTCTCTCTCATAGACTTAGTTTATCTAAGGACTTAGCAGGTAAGGCTATTTGTAAGCAGCTGTGTATCGAGGCGACAGAACCCTCATTTTTGAAACACTGCACAAAATACACACAGCTAGGCCACTGTCAGGCTACTAGCTGTGTGTAGGAATTTTATTGCGCGTTTTGTTTTGCTTGTGCTGCACTGCTGACGATGTGGAGCTCTTTAAGCTGTTTGTCGTCGACAGGGCTTGGCGCGTCGGACATGATATCCGAAGCTTTTTGTGTTTTCGGAAAAGCAATGATGTCGCGAATAGAATCTAATTCTAAGGCAAGCATGACCAGACGGTCTAAGCCAAATGCGAGGCCACCATGTGGAGGCGCACCGTATTTTAGGGCATCAAGTAAAAAGCCGAATTTTTGTTGAGCTTCTTCGTCACCAATACCCAGTGCCGTGAATACACGTTTTTGAATATCAGGATTATGAATGCGAATAGAACCGCCACCAAGCTCAACACCATTTAAAACTAAATCATAGGATTTAGAGCGAACGTTTGCTGGATCGGACTCTAATTTATCAATGTCTTCATCGTAAGGTGCGGTGAAGGGGTGATGCACGGAGGAATAACGGCCAGCATCTTCATCATATTCAAACATAGGTGCGCTGTGGATCCATACGAATTCCCACTGTCCTGATTGTGGTAATTCTAGGCGATTGACACCAATCTCGACACGGAGTCCACCAAGTACATTTTCTACTACTTTTTGTTTATCACAGCCGAAGAATAAGATGTCGCCATCTTCGGTGCCCATACGTTTGCCAAGTTCAACTTTCGCATCATCTGAAATATTTTTTGCTGCAGGGCCTTGCCATTCGTCACCAACAATTTTAATCCACGCCAATCCCCCAGCCCCAAGTTCTTTGGCATATTCGGTGAGGGCGTCTAATTGACGGCGACTGATTTTCTCAACCGCTTTTTTCGCATTAATCGCGCGGCACACGCCGCCATTTTCAACAGCGCCAGCAAAGACTTTAAAGCCGCTCGTTGGTGCCCAGTCAGTGAGTTCAACGATTTCCATACCAAAACGGAGGTCAGGTTTATCGGAGCCATATTTCAGCATCGCCGTCTGAAAATCCATTAATGGAATTTTTGCGGGAATGTCGATGTCGAGAGCATTTTTCCATACGCTGCGTGCCATGCCTTCAGCACAGCCCATTACGTCTTCCATATCGACGAAACTCATTTCAATATCGATTTGGGTAAATTCAGGCTGACGGTCAGCACGCAAATCTTCGTCGCGGAAACATTTGGCGATTTGCATGTAACGATCGTAGCCACCAATCATCAGCAACTGTTTAAAGATTTGTGGGCTTTGTGGGAGGGCGTAGAATTCACCCG
>CBDUFM010000280.1:0-4748 GCA_965366325.1 uncultured bacterium | reverse complement strand
AGGCTGCTAATAAATGCAAAGGCTGTATAGGCGCTAATCGCATGCTCTGGGAATTGGAGGAGACCCGTACGGTACGAGTTGAGCGCTGTGGACGCTTGGCCGAGGGCTGCTTGGCACTGAGCGAGGCGATACTGATAGCGTGCTGCATCTGCAGCAGATGTTGGGTTGTTTTGTAGTGCATGGTAATGCAGGTGTGCAGTTGCGAATAAGCGCTGCTGATAATAGGCGTCAGCGATGCTATCGCGATGCTGGGTGGTGAGTGGGGCTAGGCGTTTAATCTGCAGGTCTTTTATGGCAATGCTGTGTTGCGGATTAAGTACGAGGCCAAATTGTTGGGCGTAAATTGGATTGAGCGGATCAGGATCTTGATAGCTGTGAACGGTGTCCTCTGCAATGCGTAGGCTGACCTGTGCGGGCGACTTGCGTAATTGTACGGCAAATGTGTCGCGTTGATGGCAGGGATTTTTGACTGTGTAATAATCAATAAGTAATTGTTTGCGATAAAAGCGCAGATGCAGTTTATCGTGAATAAAATGTAAGCTGTATTGATAGGATGAATCTTTGTCCTGTCCGCCGATGTAATAGAGACAGCGGCTTTCAGGTGCCGTTTTTAATTGTGTCCAAGTGATGTCTAGTGATCCAGAGAGTTGACGCTGTAGGCGCATGTCTAATGCGTGTTGCTGCGTAGTTGGACTGTTATTATTGAGCGTGACAACAGCATCATGGAGCGTTATCTGTGGGTGAGTAAGAGAATGAGCGTTTGTTGCAGCTACTTGCTCGTCCTTGTTTGCTTGCGGTGCTAGATGGTAAAGATCCCAGTCGGCGCGTAGATCGTCGAGACTGCTGACCCGCCAATCTTGTAGGGACACCGTTTGCCATTGTTGTGGCGCGGTGCTGTTTGTTTGTGCAAGGGAAAACCAGTAAGCGCAAAGACTAATTAATAAACAAGCGGCAAGGGCATAAAGCCAGAGCGTTTTGTTTTGACTGGCTGGGTTGCTGTTGCTGCAGGCTTCCTGATATTTGAGCAGATCGTCGTGCATGTCACTGGCCAATTGATAGCGCTGTTCTGCTTGGGCTGACATGGCTTTTTCGGCGATGGCTAACAGTGCGGCTGGAATCTGTTGTCGTTCGTCTGCGCGCGCTGCTTGATAGACGCCGTTCTTTTTCTGTTCCCAGAATTCCTCTAGATTATCGGTATTGGCGGGTGGGCGCAGGGTTAATAAATGGAACAGTGTCGCACCAGCGGCATAAATATCGCTGCGCTGATCGCAGTGTTCTTGGCGTGCTTGTTCGGGCGCCATGTATAGGGGGGTACCAATGATGGGTGCAGCTGTTGCAGTGTCTTCGCGTGCGCTTCCCCAATTGTGCACACTGACGGCGCCGTGGTCATCCACGAAAATATGTGCTGGTTTAATGTCTTGATGATAGAGCCCTTTACTGTGGGCGTGACTGAGCGCATTGCAGACGCGTTGCATAATACGTATGCGCATGTGGACATCACGTATGCACAGTGGCATGTTTGCGCTGTTGTGTGCCTGCTCTAATAGTGAATCGAGACTGCGGCCCACCGGAGCAGTGGTGGTAAAGTAAATAAGTCCACCCTCGGTAAAATCAAAATCAAAAATAGGCGGTATGCAGGGATGTGCTAAGCGAGCGGTGATGCGCGCCTCACGAATAAATTGGTTAACTTTTTCTTCGTCATCATTGAACTTAGGTTTCAAAAAACATACCGCAATTTCGCGATCAAGATTATTATCAAAGATTCGAAAACTTTGGCTGTGTTGTTGTGCAGCTAAGAGGGCCGTGATGTGATAGCGACCGGGCAGTGTTTTATTGAGGCTTTCTTCAGCTTCCTGTTGATAGGTAAAGGTGCGGTCGTTGAGTGGGGTTTCGGTAAGCTCATTTGCTTGGTCTTCCTGTTCATCGGGCAGTGTCTCAGCTAAAATGCTTTCTAGGTCAGCGCCAGCATCTTTGGCTGCTGTATCTGCATCGGCAATAGTTTCTGCAAGCTCGCGAATCGCATCGGCATTAAAATGCGTATCATGAAGGGTTTGTTTAAGGGCCTTATTTACGGGGGATTGTTCACTCATCGCTGGTACTGCCTTCTGCGTGAGTGGGGGCTTGCTCAAGTTGTACAAGCCTTTGTGCAATCTGTTGTAGGAGCCAGGCGCCAGAGGTGCTGTGTGAAAAATATTGTTGTAATTGCTGTTGGTGTTGACGTAACTGAACAATGTTCGCTTGGCTGCTGTAGATGTCGACTAAGAGTCTCTGTATACTGAGCGCATGTTTTTGTAGCGGGTTGCGCAGGAGGAGTTGCTCTAAGCGAATCGCTGCTTCATTATGCTGTTCCAGTTTATGTAGACAGATGGCCGAGCGAATGAGGGCAAGGTCTGCTTGGTCCTTGGGCACAGTGACATCGCGTCGCATGTCATCATAATAGTGCAGGGCCAGTTTATATTGGCCGCTATGTAAAAAATCGTCTGCTATCGCAGTGAGTGGAACCAGCGTGCTCGCTGGCTGTATCCAAGCTTTGACATTGTCGATGCGACAGGCTTCCTGCTGTGACTCAAATCCATATTGCTGAAATGCAGGACCATGTAACACAGAGATGTCGGCGTAGTCCACAACAAGAGTGTCGTTTATAAAAAAGCGAATTTTGTTATCGACGCGTTCCATTTGAAAATGGTAGGTGGTATTTTCTTTGAGTGGCTTGGCTAGGTCGACGCTGAGCAGTAATTGATTGCATTTGTAGAAGCGCAAGCTGTGTGCGTTTGCGGCAGGGGTTTTATCATCGCTAGCGGTTACTAATTCAAAGAAATAGCCAGTGAAACGATCCTGTCCGCCGAGAAAAGCATTGAGTTTGGGCAGGTGCCGATAACCCATGCAATCCCAAGTGACGCGTAGCATGTGCATGCCGCCGGTTTTAGCACGAAGGCTATTATAGCCCAGAAAGCCACCAATCGGTGGGCGCGGACGTAGGCTGCCATCATCAATATACCAATAATCATTTTCACTTAAGTCTATGTCGATGACTTCGGTGGCAGATTTTTGTGGGAAATATTGAGCGTCCCATGTCTCTTCTAAGATCGCTTGCTGTGCACTGTCGAATTGCTGATCGTGTAGCAATTGCCAGGCGTTTGCGCTAGGCTCTGTGTTGCGCATGAATATCCATATGATCGTAAGGCAACAGGCAGCGCAGAGTACCGTGACCACGCGCCAATGCGTGGCACAAAAGCGACGACAGCGCGCAGTCGCTGTTGTGCTCCACGCTGAAATTGGCGCAGCGCTTTGATAAGCGAGTAAATCGGCACGTAGAGCGGCGACGGATTGATAACGCTGTGCGCGCTTACTGGATAAGGCTTTTTCTGCAATCGCCAGTAAGGGGGCCGGAATGCTGGCACGCTCTAGCGCAGTCGCCTGGCTATACAGCCCCTTCTTCTTTAATTCCCAGAATTTGCGTGGGTTTTTATCGAAGAGAGGGAGGCGCAGGGTCAAGAGGTGGAGTAATGTGCCACCGATGCAATAAATGTCACTCAATTCGTCGCAGCATTCTTTGCGCGCTTGTTCAGGGGACATGTAAATGGGCGTTCCAATCAGTCTGGCTTTTTCTTCCTGACGTTGGGCGCTGTTGCTGCATGTTTTCCAATCCAATAAGACGGTGTCGCCGCAATTACCGACGCTAATGTTGCCAGGCTTAATATCGCCGTGGACGATGCCTTGTTGGTGGGCATACATAACGGCTTCGCAAACATCAATGATAATCGACGTGCGTTTAATGAATCCGTTAATATTCGAATGGACTTGTTCTTGCGAGCGTTCAATAATGTCCTCTAAAGTAAGCGCCACGACTTTGCGCATAGTGAAGAAGGGGAGGGCGCCATCGGTAAAATCAAGATCATGAATAGGCAAAATGCCAGGATAATTGAGACGACCCGTATTTTTTGCTTCATTAATGAAGCGTTGGGTTTTATCAAAGTCTTCCGTGTGTTCGGCGTGCATGAATTTAACGGCAATATTGCGCTCAAGATTGTTATCTTGAATAGCAAAGACTTGGCCGGATGCGCCAGAGCCCAATAGGGCGTTGACTTTGTAGCGGCCAGGAATGTAGCTGTCGACGAGGCGTTCATCAGCATCTTCACTGTCCAAGCTATGCCCTTGAGAGTCGAATGCAGATTCCCAGTCATCGCTGTCGGTGATGGCTTCTCTGCTGAAACTGCTGTCATGATCTTCGGTGTAGAAATCAATGAATTTATGATCAAAGGCGCCGTCATCAAGCGTATCGAGTAAGGCCTTTTTAATCCCATCACTTGCATGTGTTGCCGCTGGAGCTTCGTCGGCAAGTGTTTGAGTTAATTTAATTAAGCCAACATCACTAAACGCTTCATCGGATACCGTTTGGGCTAATGCCTTACGGTAATTATCCGATTGGGTCTCAGTGGTGGATGCGACTTGATCGTGAGTCATAGCGTCCTGTGTGCTGGTGCGTTGTGTTCATGACGGTTGGATTTTCCAGCGTAATGCAATACAGGTAAAGCGATATGCAATTCCTATGCGCAGTACGTAAAGTGTATATTGTGGTGTTTTTTATGCAACGCAGAGTGGCCTTGATCGGCCGTGCTGTTGTCGGATATTCAAGTGATGAAATGATGAATCAATTGCACAGCACTGTTTTTTATTTGGCACGGAATGTGTAGGGCTGACTTGCATGCGCTCTACTGCATATTGCTTGCCAGCAGCTGATTGTGGTA
>CBDUFM010000279.1:0-4777 GCA_965366325.1 uncultured bacterium | reverse complement strand
CCATGATCTGACTCCTCAGCGTAAGAGCGCAAGCGCTCGGTACAGGTGTTGTACCAACTTAGTGAGGCCATGCTCAAACTAAGCTAAGCTAAACCAAGCTAAACAAAAGCCCATTTAATCAGGAAAAATTCCAAGCCAATTCTAACAAAACGGGACTTCGATTTCTAGATAAAAATCGTGAATGACTACGCAACGGTATCTAGCGTTACTCACAGGGAGTCGAAGAACCATGCGTGCTTATGATGCTGATACAGCGCACTGACGGAGCAGCTTGCCAGCACGGCAAACGCGAGGGCGTGCCTTAGTCTTTTGCCAAATTGGAGTTAACATGAAACGCGTCTTTTTATTAATCCTATGCATTACTTGGATGACTGTAGGAACCCTTGCTAGTGAAGAGCAGGTCGACACGAAAGAATTTATTGTAATCGACAGCGGTGATTCGTTTACTGTGATTGCTGAACCATATGAGCAGTCTGATGGGGAAGGCAAGAGCTATTCGCTGGGAGATCTGCGCATTGCATCAGGAGTAGAGGAGAGCGCTGGTTTAATTGCTTCATCGTGGGGACGGGCAAAGGACATAGAAATCGGTATTCAATTTACTGTTATCAAACAAGAAGCGAGTGCGCGAGGGTTTAATGCGGATGCATTAACAGAGGTTTTAGTCAAAAAACTACAAAGCAAAGGAATCGTCATTCGGTCGATTCAATTTAGTGAATCTGCTATGATAGGAAAGCGGAGGGCGGTAGGCAGGGCCAGCACAGCAGGGATCCAAACCATTCAGGTTTCTACAGCGGAAGAATTCATAAACGCGATAGGCTCTGACCGGATAATTGAAGTTGCTGCCGGTGAATATGTGCTGAGTGCTGTAGCTGATCGTCAATTGGAGCATGTACGTTGGGACCCCGAGTTTGATGGCAAAACCATTACTATTCGCAATGTAAATAATTTAACTATTCGTGGTGTATCGTTTAAAGAAACGAGCCTCGTGGTTAACCCACGCTATGTCTTTGTACTCAACTTTGAAAACTGCACGAATCTGAACTTGTCCAAATTAACCCTCGGTCATACGCCTGAGAAAGGAGCGTGTACGAGCGGCGTTATTGGTGCCAAGAACTGCAGCAATGTGTCTATTGATAATTGTGATTTGTTTGGTTGTGGAACTGAGGGTCTTACCCTTGAAGCGGTTCATACTTTTAATTTTAGCAACTCCATTATTCGAGACTGCAGCTATGGCATTATGACGATAACGAGTTGTAAAGATGTAAGCTTTGACAATGCACAGTTTATACGTAACAAAGAGTATTGGGGAGTCCAAATACGGGATACGAAGGCTGTTGACTTTGAAGGGTGCGTATTTAACCAAAACCGGATTGCGGCGTCGCTCTTTGATATAGTGTCCAGCTCGGAGATTAGCGTGAAGAAATCAACGCTCGACCTAAACAACGTTAAGAATTTAAGCAACAATACCGCGAGTCTACGTATAGAATAGACTAGCGATATTCTTGTCTGACAAATTTTATAAAAGGGCTCGTTAATGAGCGTTGCTTAACTGGATTTCTAAGCGACTGTTTGTGCAGTGGCAACACTTAACGGTTTTTCCCAGCTATTGTTTTTGTGCGCGGCGTAGAGGGCTTCGACTGTGGCGCAGCCACGTGCAGCTTCACGAGCGCTGATCAGTGGGTTTTCTGTGTTGCCGGCGAGGTGCTCAAGGAAAATGTTAAATGGGTGCGCTAAAGTTTCCTCGGTTAATGCAACAGCTGCGGCGCCATCATAAGCTTCGTTAACTGATGATTGGAAAAACAAGTCGCCACGGACGATGCTGGCATGGCCTTTGGTGCCGGCGATTTCCAGTTTAATTGGGTCAGCAACGTCAACCCAGCCAGCGGTAATGGAACCCATGACGCCGTTTTCAAAGCGTAGCATGCCTTCGCCGGTTTCGTCACAGTTCTCATATTTATTTATAATTGATTTAATCGTAGCGGTCACTTCGTGAACCTCACCGAGCATCCACTGCATGATATCAATGACGTGAAAACCAAGGTCACCAAAGCCGCCACAGCCCGCCTGCTTCACGTCAGCCATCCAACGCCAGTCTGTGTCGAACCAGCCGCCCAGTGCACCACTATGGCAATTGCTCATGCGCATGCGAGTAATGGTGCCGAATGCGCCTTCTTCGATTTGTTGTTTGAGAAAGCGTAGTTGTGGATTGCCGCGCATGAAAAAGCCGGTTTGAAACAGAACCCCGGCCGCTTCAATTTGATCAGCCATCGCGGCGGCGTCTGCAGCGCCCATGCCCAGTGGCTTTTCAACAAAGAGTGCTTTGCCAGCGGCACAGCTGCGCGCTACTAAATCAGCGTGTTGATTGGTTTCAGAACAGATCACTACAGCATCAATTGCCGGATCATTGAGGATCGTATCGACATCACTCACCGCAGCGCCGAGTTTTTCCGCATCTTTAGCGGCTCGATCGGCGAGGTGGTCGTAGACGTATTGTACCGAGTCATTTTCACTCTCGAGCACTTTGTTGATGAAATTCGGTGTATGGATGTGGCCGGTGCCTAAAAATGCTAATTGTGCCATGTGCTTCGATCCTTTGATTTTATTGCCCGTAGTACGTGTAAGTAGGCACAAGTATGTGCTGCTTGAGTGGCCAAGTATAGCTAGGTCAACAAATGGGCTACAATGCAGAATCTCTTACAAAACTATGCACTAATCGATCATGATGATGTCTTATTAAAGGTGCAGGATGTAGGGAGTAGTTATAGAGACATACTAGGCTAGGCTGTAGAGAGGAGTGCGAGAGATGGACGCTGTGGATACGGATCAACGCATTATGACGGTACGTGGGCCGATTGCCCCAAGTGAACTTGGTACCTGCACTATGCATGATCATGTCCTGTCGATAATGGATCCATTTTTTCGCTCACGGGTTAATGAAGAGGAGCTGGCAGCCTTACCAATAGATGTAACAAAAATGATTGCCTTAGAAGATTTGTTTTATTTAAATCAATTAGGCATGCGAACCTATAGCAAGGATAACTGGAGCCTCGATGACGCGGCCTGCATGCAAAACGAGGTGGCCTATTTTAAACAGCGCGGTGGCAGCGCTATTCTAGAAACCAGTGCGCCTGGTATTCGGGGCAATATTCAACAAACCAAAGATATAGCCCAGGCAAGTGACGTGCATATTATAGCCAGCACCGGCCTTTATGTTGGTGTTTCGTGGCCACCACAATACAGCAGCATGCATGAGGATGTCTACAAAGATTATTTAAGAAAAGAAATTTTAAGTGGTATTGACGATACGGATATTCGTGCTGGCCATATTAAAGTAGCTATTCGTACAGGCGAAGGGAATGAGCTTAAATTTTTTAAGGCCTCTGCCGAGGTCTCGAAAGAGTTAGATATTTTATTAACGGCACATACGAGCCGTGGAACGGACCCACGCAATCGACGAAAAATGCTCCATCAGTTATTAGATGCGGGTATCGATCCGCAGAAACTCTTGCTTTGCCATATACATTTTACTTTTTGGCAAGGCGATTTTGTGTCCTATTTTCGTGATCCGCAGAGCAACGCGTTAGACCTGTCCTGGGCGCGCGAAGTGATGGACTTAGGTGTACAGGTCTCTATCGATTGCTTTGGCGAACAGCCTGGCCCATGGGATAGTGTTCGCTTGGCGGGTCTCATAGAATTGTTAAACGACGGCTATGCTGATCGCATGGTCATTGGTAACGATGTCTATATGAAAGCCATGACACGAGCTGGTGGCGGCTTTGGGTACTGCGGTATATTGGATTACGCGATTCCGGAACTGCTGAAGCATGGCGTGGAGGAGTCGCTCATAGAGCAGATGCTCAGGCTTAACCCCCGGCGCATGCTGGGTTCAGGAACATTTAAAGCGTAACATTTAAATGTAGGCCGTTGCATAAACAGCAATTGCTTACATCGACGTCGTATCGGGATGCTGCGATTGTTTTGGTAATGCTATGCGCAGCAGTAGGTTGTGATCGCGCAATAAATAAAAGCCGACCACATAGGCCGATAAACTCGCAAGCAGTACATTGAAGCCAATTTCAATAGACAGTATCGGTGCCATCGCCTCACGCTCGAATTCCAAGAATAAACACACAATTTGAGCAAAAGTGGCAAGGCCATAAAGCATGAGATAGGAAGCAATGGCAATGGCAATCATACCTAGAATTTTACTGCATAATTGGAGCTGTTGCTGCATGAGAGTCCTTTGTGTGCGTAGTGGTCTTGTGAGCCCACAATAATAAGCCGTGATCGGCGCAGCCATGCTGAATTGTATCTAGTTTCTGAGCATAGAGGCCAATCTAGACGGCGTTTTGCTTGGCATACACGCATTATACTTAGCGTTCATGCGTTTATGCTGTAGTCGCATAGATGCCGCGGCTTCACGGATTATGACTGATCGCTAGCGGCGGGCACTACAATCAGCCCTAGCCAAGGGAGTGACGCTGTTTGCCATCATGCGCCGCCCATTGAATGAAGGAGTAGATTATGCGCTTTAAAAATATCCATATTCACATAGATGCCCCCATGGGCTCTGGCAAGTATGAAGTCGCTCGTTTGATAAAAACGGTGCTGGAAGATAAGGGCGCTGCTGTAGAGCTTCGCTATCCAGATCAACATAAGCACCGCGAAGAAGAGTTTGGCTTTTCTGAAACCACAGTGTTTATTGATATGCACGTGCCCAAGAATTTGAATATTTAATGGGGCAGTGGCCATAATAAAAGGTGACTACCTAGCTACT
>CBDUFM010000278.1:0-4787 GCA_965366325.1 uncultured bacterium | reverse complement strand
CCTCGCCATAGCAATTTTTGGCCATGATCACGGTGGCGTTACCTGGTACGAACAACAAGCAACGCTCACATTCGTGGCACATACGTTAATTGAAGGACCTGGTGCTATTCACGTACCACTCGCAGATTACGACAATGATGGTGACATTGATATAGCATCCGTGTTATCACAAGACGAAGAAGAGGTTTGGATTCACGAAAATTTAGGCAACGGCACATTCAGCAATCGTCTTATTTTCTCGAGCCTTAATAACGAACTCGGTTGTTCAGGTTTGCTGAGCACTGACATAGACAACGACGGGGATCAAGACCTGCTTTTAAGCTGTGGTGATAATTTAGAAGAGTTCTTCCATCAACCACAGGCATATCATGGCTGTTACCTATTTATCAATAAAGGCACACTGCAGTTTGAACAAAAACGCATTAGCAACTTGCCGGGCTGTTATGCTGCCTGCACTGGTGACTTTAATAATGATAATAAAACAGATGTTGCTTTGGTTACCATGGTCAATGATTGGAACAACAACAGTTCCGCTAGCGTCGTCTTGCTCGAACAAGCAGAGCCGCTCTGCTTTAACAGCTACCAAATTGCCGCTGACCCCATTTGTTTTATCACCTGCGCCATGGGTGATGCCAACAATGATGGCATAACTGATATTGTTGCTGGTAGCTTTCGTGTTCAAGCGCCATTTGATCGCTCCAGTAGACTCCACCTATGGACGCTCGAAAAATGAAAAGCTTCATTAGCATCATTTTACTAGGCGCTATTAGCTACACGCTTTATATAAGCAGTACTAGAAATCACAGCTTCTACGCACAAACGGATTTTACACCTCTCTTAGAAGAGGCTCCAGCTGAACGATTTGCTCAAACCCTGCAACAGCTCCTTAACGACTGTGTGGCGGCTAATGACTTACAGGCCCCCTATTCACTGGCTAATTTTTTATTAACCCTAGGTCACCCTAGTGAAGCAGTTGCTGTATTTAAACATATACAACAAATAGACCAACAGAGCTATACAGCTGTCATGGGCATTGCAATTGGTTTAGATCAACTTGGATATTTAGATGAATCAATTAGCCATTATCAAAGCGCAATAAAATTAAGCACCGATCCAACAGAGCAGATTGAAAACACCCACCGCATTGGCGAGCTCTATCTAAGACTAAACCGTGTCGCAGATGCCAAAGGCATATTCCGCTCCTTAAATTATGCCCCATCACTAGTTGATCTTTGCCGCATATACGTTCATGAAAACAATTGGCAGGATGCGCACAGCGTCTTCTCTAAGTTAGTACACAATGATCCTGAAAATAAATCGCTGGAGATCCAGCAACTGAACAGCTTGGCGAAGCGCCATTTCAACAAACACTTCACTAACTTACCCGCATCAAATGAGCGCAAGCTACTCTATTCTCAACATATCCAACTGGCTCTACAAAAGCGCTTAACCCAACAAATCTTTTCCTATTCCGGTGGAGAAATGTACCAAGCTGAGATTGCGACCCTCCCGGTTCTTACTCAAAATCAGGTTACCCCCAGTAATCAAACACTTTTCGAACTACGCGGCAACACGAAACTTATTAATGATGGTCAAACAATATTTACCAACAATAACTGTGTTATTTGTCATGGAGAGCATGCTCAAGGTGCAACAGGGCCAAATTTACGTGATCAGCATTGGATCATTGAATTAACCCCATTGAACATTTTTAAGACAATCAAATATGGTCGTAATAATAATACTATGCCAGCATTCCATCACTTGCTAAGCGATGAACAAATAATTGCACTAAGTGTGTTTATTATGCATGCCAACTCAACTGACAGCGCACTCGATAACCCGAAAGGCCCTCAAGGGACGCAGCAATTACTAGACCAAGAAGTTAATAAGTAATGGGGTTAAATGTGCCATCTGACTTTTTTCCTTCCACAGCTTTTCCGCCTGCTTGATCTTTTTGACGGTTAAGATGTGCAATATAAATGGCCAAATCTTCTATCTCTGTTGCACCGAGTAGGTGTTTTTGCGCGGGCATATGATTATGTTTTCGACCATCACTAATGCTTTCAACAATACGCAACATGTCGCTTCCATAAATCCAATAATCATCCCTGAGATTGGGGGCAATATTGCCCTGAGCATGCTCTCCGTGACACATCGTACACTGGGCTTGCTTGAACAATTTTTGTCCATTTTCAATGCGGCTTAGATCTCGGCTCTGCTTGCGCAGAGCTAACTCATTCGGGGCCTGATGATTGCCACGTTCAGCCAAAGACTCAATTTCATTAATAGACACGCCAAAATCTTGTCGAATTGCAGCATCCCTGCTTGAACTATAATCATATGTGAGCTGTATCTCACGCTCATCATTTTCCACCAGAGAAGGAACCGCAAAACCCGCTTCCTCAGCGCGAAGAGTCAGATGATAGACCTCAGTAGCCATGGCATAATGCTCGCGGAGCACATTATAATGTCGGTAAAAACGATCTTCATCAGCCTGCGCAAGTGCAAGCTTAGCTAATTCCAAACGCGCAGCAGGGTAGTCGGTTGTTTGTAACGCTGACTCAAATGCCCCCGCCGCCAGCACAGCGTCTTCTTGTCGCAAAGCCAGTAAACCCAAACGGTAATAACATTCGGCCTGCATTAATTCATGATCAGCAATGCGTGCAGCTTCTTCAAACCCTTGATAAGCAATGTCTAAGTGACCAAGCACAGCCGCAATATTGGCATAGGCGTAATGGGCTTCGAAATGCGCTGCATTTGATTGCCTAATATAATCAAAAGCACTAGCTGCTGCACGAGGGTAACCATAGGCGGCATAAAATACGCCCAATTCATACACTGCTTGATCAGTTCGCTGGTCTTTTACTGCCTGTAGCAGCTCATGATGAATAGCCAGCAGCTGTCGTTGGCTCTGTGCGCTCTTCATGCTTTCTTCAATAGCCATAAACCGATCAAGCGGAATAGGATTTTCACGTGTACTAAGGACGTAGACCTGCGCGCACACAGTCATGAACAATAGCATGCACAAGGCTCTCATTGTTCGTCACGCACTTCGTCGTTTGGCTTCATCGCAAACGAAACTAATCGAGCCATACGCTCAAAAGGTGAAAAAATATGTAAACTACCCGCCACCAATAAAGGACCTGCTGAACTCGCTGAGAATTGACCGACACAACAAGACACCAATTGGATCGGATTATTACTTACACTATGTGGCATAAATACTTGCTGACCATTATTTTCTAACCAAATCAAGCTCGGCTTTGACGCATCTTCCCAATTATTAACCATAGAAACGAGTGCTATATCCAAATCACCATCAGCATCCAAATCGCCTAAAGCGGCGCCGTAACAGCCCGGATAATCTACCAATTTCTGCATTGTAAACTGTAAGACACCTTTATTTTCTAGCCAATAACACCCATGATAGCGTTGCGGATAATGGAACGTGCTCTCTAAATTATCACCGCTGGTAAGAATTAAATCTTCATCGCCATCCTGGTCTACATCACCACTCAAAAGGCCAGAGCTCCCTAAATCAAAATTTAATGCGTCAAATAGCACATGTTTAGTAAACTGAGCACTACCATTGTTTTCAAATAGCAAAACATCTTCATCATTTTGAGAGACCACTACGGCAATATCGATATCGCCGTCATTATCATAATCTGCTAGTGGAACATGTATGGCGCCTGGGGCCCTATACAACGTATGCTCACTGAAGCTCAACTTTTCTACTTCCGCTTTGTTTTCCAGCCACAACACACGTCCGTGTGCATGTCCAAACTCTGCTATTACCAGATCTTGATCACCATCATTATCGAGATCCGCAGAGCTCACATCGCTAACCCGACGCATAAACTGTGCGACGTTGTGCTTTTTATAAGCGCCCTGGTCTAACTCAAAAACAACAACGCCGCCAACTCTATTATCATTTGGATAAAGATCACCCAAATAGGCAACAGAACAGTCGAGATCACCATCATTATCTAAGTCGGCAAAGTCCACTCCACAGGGTGCCCGCAGATCATCCGTTAAAACAGTCTCAGACCACTGATCACCTAGCAATCGATAAATTAGCACCGCATTTCTTTTTTGATCACAAACGATTAGTTCGTCTATTCCATCTAAATCAATGTCATGTGCACTGCAATTAAGGATCGCTGAAGCCTGCTTACTTTCGCCATCTATAATGGCTTGCATGACACGTTTGTCGTAAGGAAAGCTTGGACCCTGTAAGGGTGCTAGATGCTCATCGTGTGATGATGCATTGGGCGCATATAAAAATAATGCCGCCGACAGCATCAGTAGCATGGCAAAAAGTATTTTCATCGACTAATCAATAAACCAAATTATTGTTTCTGGTATATCCATAGGCTTTGATCTGATGCATCGCCTCCATAAGACCAGATGTAGGCAAAGCCTCCATTATTAGCTGGATTCCAGTCAGATTCAGCGGCAATATCTACAGATGGATCACCAATTGGTTTATTGGTGTCCTGTGGTAAATCTATGCTTGGATCACGAGCTGCCTTTGCAATTCGATTTGCATAATCACCTTTTCTATATTTAATTGGTTCATCCCATAAATCTATAAAATGTAAATCAGCGTCGACACGCTCCATTGAGATGGGGTAGTTATAACGTTCAACAATATTATTGAGTATGCCTGGTGTGGTCTTGCTTACATCATAGGTCAAATTTTCATCGGCCTCTTGCTCAGGGTAGACACCCTTTTCTACTTTTATTGTTTCGAATACCGCAGAGAGACGTGTTACATTATC
>CBDUFM010000277.1:0-4789 GCA_965366325.1 uncultured bacterium | reverse complement strand
GCTCCAACCAAAAAGTAAAACAGGTTGTGAAATCAATCGAAGAAATCGCTTTTCAAACTAATCTCCTGGCACTCAATGCAGCCGTAGAAGCGGCCCGCGCTGGAGAAGCTGGTAAAGGCTTTGCCGTCGTAGCGGAAGAGGTGCGCAATCTATCAGCACGCAGCTCTCGAGCCGTTCAAGAGACGTCCTCACAGATACAAGACATGGTCACCAATAATGAGGCTGGGCTCACATTAATTAATGAAGTTATTGACTCACTAAAACGCATTACCGAAAGCGTCCGTAACGCCGATAGTTTAGTCGAACAGATTACCCACGGTTCCACCGAACAAAATAGCGCCCTACAACTCATAGACGAATCAATTAATGGCATCACACACATTACTAATGAACAGGTTGAGAATGTTCAAAACAGTGTCATGGCTGTCGAGTCGATTAATAATGAATTTGAACATCTCAAATCGACCCTGAGTTCGGTAACACATATGCTGCGCTAGCGCAGTCACTGACGGGCATCCCACGTGCACGAAAAAGCGTAGGCAATCGTGGTAGACAGACTAGGCTACTGCAATGGCGAGCATCGATAAAAAACGCAGTGAAAATGTCGACGGTGCCTTTTTCGTCGACAGCAGC
Source organism: uncultured bacterium (assembly GCA_965366325.1). Lineage (GTDB taxonomy): Bacteria > Planctomycetota > UBA11346 > UBA11346 > UBA11346 > JANQLF01. The sequence continues at coordinate 4,156 of CBDUFM010000277.1, read as the reverse complement.
TGTATTGACTGCGATACCTGTCGCTGGCTAGCACCTGATAGCTTTCAACGCAGCGGTGAACAATCCTACGTCTATCAGCAACCCCAGAGTGAATTGCAAAAAATCAAAGCCTTGCAGGCCCTACTTGCTTGCCCAACAACCTCAATTGGCAACACCGAAAAAACAGCGCTGATCGCCAGTGTACGCGATATGTTTCCGCTCCCTCTTACGCCGCAGGTCTATTACTGCGGATTCCATAGCGCAAAATCGTATGGCGCTGCCAGTTATTTGCTGCTTCATCCTCAGGGGAATATCCTGATTGACTCGCCTCGCTACAATGGGCCACTGGTTAAAAGCATATTCAAATTAGGCGGCGTGCGTTACTTATTTTTAAGTCATCAAGACGATGTCGCAGACCATCAACAATTTGCCGACGAATTCTCCTGTGAACGCATTATGCACACAGCTGATTTAACAAGTGGCACACAAAATGTTGAAATTCAGTTAAGTGGATCAGAGCCCCACGCGCTCTATCCAGATGTCCATATTCTTCCAACACCTGGGCACACTGCCGGACACCTAGTACTGCACGCTTTTCAACGCTATTTATTCAGTGGCGATCATGTGGCTTGGAGCGCTCGCCTCCAACAACTCTATGCTTTTAAAAATCACTGCTGGTATGATTGGGACCAGCAAATCAGCTCTATGGAAGCATTGCATGCCATAGATTTTGAATGGGTATTACCCGCCCATGGTAGGCGCCATCACGCTGCAGATGCCGCGTCCATGCGCAAGGATCTAGCGCAATGCTGTACCTGGATGCGCGAGCAATAAACCGCTAGATGATCACTTACTCGGATTAATGACCTCAAATGACCCTATAGTAATACCGATGTCCTGCTCTTGGCTATCAACAAAGTAACGCCAGCAGAAATAATCATTAATCGCCTCTATGGATACACGCTCGACATCTTCACGCGGGCGCTTACCAGAGCTGAGTGCCACTTCGACCGTTGCCCATTCGCCCGCTTGATAATTCTCTGGCATTTTTGGGTGCAATTCAAAATTAAATGACGGCGCACGCCCGGGCTTTTCCTGCACCATGAGAAACATATGCCAAAATTTATTCCGCTTTAATTTTACACGCATACGAATGCGACTATCTTCATGAATACGAAACGGTGGCTGGTACCAGCGGTCGCCCGAAACTATGCCGTGGTGTTCAAAGCGTTTGCGCACAACAGAACCTAAAGCATAAGTGCCTTCCGTTTCACCAGGCAACACCTGACAGCGCCACGTAGCTGGCATTTTCGCCGTTATTTCCTCGCGCCAATTATACGGTGCGTCATAGGACTCATTTCTCTGAAAATCCTGAATAAGACCAGCGTGATCAATAGCCGCTCCGTGTCCTGCACTCAAAGTCCGTAAATCACCTTGTTTATTACCAAATTGCACTAGGCCCTCGCTGACTTCCAGCGTGCTTTTTGCATCATCAACGCGTAAATCAAATTTGGTACCCAAGACCTTCGCCTCTGCATGTTGGCTACGCAAGGTCAGCGATGTGCCACGCGCTTGCTTGACCACTTCGGCATGCAAGTGTCCGCCATCAATACGCACTAACTTAGACCCATTAACAGTATGAAATTCTAAATGTGTATCGGGCTCACAGACCAGAGTCGTCCCATCCATGTATTCTAGGCTGGCGCCGCTGCGTTCAGCAACGGTAAATTGATAGCCTTCATAAATAAAATCACCTGGTCCCGCACGGTGCAGCGTTTGTTGATCAATGATATAAACAGCCGGACCGTTGGTATCGACAACTCGCAATAACGGTGCTTGTTCAAAACTATCTATGAGCATCACTATGCTGATACCCAACAGGAGCATCGCGGCGCTAGCCAAGGGCACTAACTTCAACCAATTATTACTGCTTGGGCGGCGCAAACGGCGGCGATGCGAACGCGTCGGTGCTGCGCCACAGGCCTTAACTACACGGCGCATTAAATCTTCTGTTGTAGTTTTCTTAAAAAAGCTATTTAGTTCACTATCCATCAAAGCTTCTTGATAGATATCTGCCAGAACGCTCTCGTCCTGTTCTATGGCTGCCATAATCGTTGCCTGCTGGGACTCGCTGGCCTCACCACGCAGATACAATTCAATGAGCTGATGCAATGCGAGTTGTTCCTCAGACACGAGCAACCCCTTTTTTCTCCATACAGTCCTTCAGTGTTTTGCGACTACGACTGATAGCCATATCTACGGCTGTAGGCTTCATATCCATATGCTCACCAATTTCCTTGGAGCGCATATGCTTGCCATACTTGAGACTCAGCAGCGTTCGCGCCCGCTCTGACAAGGACTTCATACAACAACGCAGACCATGCACCGCTTCCTCACCCATATCAGCAGCGAAGTCTTCTTGCTCAAATTCCTCCGCCAATTCATCCAAAACATGCATCAGCTTGTCACCTAGCTGCAGCGGCGCTTTGCCCGCGTTTCGGTAGTGCATCAGCAGAACATTACGTGCGATACCGCGCAACCAGGCCCCAAAAGAGCGTGTCGTATCAAAGCGGTCTTTGCCCTTAAGTGCTGCTATAAAAACATCTTGGCATAAATCCTCGGCTACAATCGGATTCCCTGTCGACGATAAAAAATACGCCATCAGCCAACGTTGGTTCTGCTCAATAATAGCCCGAGCCCATATATCGAAGTCGTCATGCATCGGTTTATCCATCCCATATCTTTGACTCAAACGCAGCTAGGCGCAAGCCAGCATATGCCTCTCCTTCTGTTTGCGTCAGTACGCAGAGACCTAACACAGAAAGATGAAGAATCCGCCGATTCTCGGGCCTGTCCTATGCTGAGGGTGGCGGCTTCTGTTGAACTACTTTGAATCCGCTGATAGTAGCAAGCAGCCTATATGCCTTCTCAAGCAGATCTCTTTCAACATAACCAACATAACAGCGCAACACCGCGCCCAGCAAATCCCTATTACTTTACGGTAATGGTGCTTTTGCTATTGGTAAATGGCCTTGCCCTGCTGAGCCTGAGTTACCTCCTCAAGCAACGCCATACACAACAAAAAGAGCGACTCGACGCATTATACCTGATTCAAGATGACGCCTACCACTTGCAGGCCGCATTTCGCCTACAGATTCAGGAGTGGAAAAACACCCTCCTGCGTGGCCATCAGGATAGTGCCTTCCATAAATATATGACCGCCTTTCGGCAACAGCAATCTCACTTTGATGATATTTGCCATCGCTTACTCCGCTACGACCATCCAGAAATTCAAGCCTCACAATTACAAGACATTATTAATCTCCATCAAAAAGTGAGTAACGCTTATTTCGATGCGCTACTCTCTTATCGAGACAGTGATAACCTGCACAGTACTGATGAGAAAGTTAAGGGCATCGATCGCCCACTACAAGAAAAGTTGGATCTCTATTATCAAAACGCAATAGATGTCACCATGCAACGCAAGGAAGAAATCTGGTCTGACCTTCAATCTTACACGACCACTTTCCTTTCTATAATGCTAGGCCTCAACGTGCTCTCCTTACTGATTGCGGCGCTCATCTCCAGGCGCTCAGTAAGCTCCCTAAAAACTCAAGACGATAAATTACAAAATATTATGCGCGCCGCACCTGCCGGTATTTTATTGCTCGACGCCGAGGGGCGACTCTTAGAGGCGAATGGCCATGCCTTACAATTACTTGGCAATGATATTGTAAAAAAACACTTAGCTTGGCACGCGCATATCGACGACGAAGATCGCAAAGGTTTTCTGCAGCAATGGCAGGAAGCCATCGCAAACATCCAACCCTGTTATCATGAATTCAAAATTACAGGTGCAGATGAAACCAATCGCTGGCTCGCATTTCACGCCATTCCCGAAGCGCACATATCCTCTGGCGCTGGATTCATTGCCAGCCTTAGTGATATAAGCAATGCAAAATCTGTAGAAACGCTGCTCCGTAATAACGAAGAGCGCCTGCGCACTATACTGCAATCATTAGCTGATGCCGTTATTGCAACAGATATTAATGGAAGAATTCAGCACATGAATCCAAGCGCTGAGCTATTAACCGCCTGGAGTTCCCATGATGCGGTTAATTTACCAATTGAAGACGTCTGCATACTCTTGGACGCAAAAACTAACGAGTCGATTAGC
>CBDUFM010000276.1:0-4800 GCA_965366325.1 uncultured bacterium | reverse complement strand
GGCCAAAGTAGCAAGCATAGACTGCCAATGAACCACCAACACATCTAAACTTTGTCCTAATATCCTCACAGCCAAGGCAAATGCAGCTATTTTTGGAGCGGAAGCAATAAACAACGTGGTCGCCGTTGGAGCACCTTCATACACATCTGGTACCCACATATGAAAAGGAGCAGCAGACAATTTAAATGCGAGCGCAGCCATGATAAACAAAACGCCGAGGTGAATTAAACCTGATTCTAAGGCTGGTCCGGAGGCCGCCTCTGCGATGACGGCGAATTCCAAGGAACCACTGGCGCCGAATAAGAAGCTACAGCCAAACAATAAGAGCGACGTTGATAGGGCGCCCATCAACAAGTATTTAATCCCAGCCTCAAACGCACGGGTATCGCGGTGCCAGGTACACAGGGCGTAGAGCGGCAAAGTGGCCATTTCGATGCCAAGGAAAAACGTAATTAATTCAGACGAAGCACTCAGGATAAACATGCCGAGCACAGAAGTCAGTAAAAGAATAACAAAGGCGCCTGGCTCTTCTAAGCGTTCGCGGCCTGCACCGTGCTTAAATGCAGGGCGCGCTAGGAGCAAACTAAAGAAGCCACAGCCAGCAAAGACGACGCGAAATGGAATACTCCAATCGCGAATCTGGTAATTTCCTAATTCCCCAGCACCGCTCATCATCGTGAGAACAGTAAGCAGCAGCATAAACAAAGCCGAGCTGGTGAAGATCAAGCCAAAGCGTTTCTCTTCAGCGACGAACAAGTCCATAAACAGGACAACAATTATCCATAAAAACAACAGCAGGTCGGGATACAGTGCGAGCGGCATTAGGATACCCCCTCACCAAGATTGACGAGAATTGGCTGCAGGGCGCCATCAACTAAGTCAGCAATCCACGTCGGGAAGATACCCATCGCAAAGATACAGCCGAGTAGAATAATGATCGCGGTACGTTCTACCGGATCAGCATCAGCAAAATCATATTCTTTTGTGAGCGGTCCATTGACCACGCGGTTCACCGTGCGTAGCACATACACAGCCGTTGTGACGATAGTCAACACACAGAGTACAGCGCATACAATAACCAAGTTGTTCTCATTCATCGTCCCAGCATCAGTCCGGAAGCTACCAAGGAAGATCGTTAACTCAGCAACAAAGCTCGAGGTACCGGGCATACCGACAACAGCGAAACCGGCTAACACAAAGGCAACTGACAAGAAGGGAATCTGCTTCATCAAGCCACCCATCTCATCCACATTTCGTGTATGGGTGCGGCCGTAAATCGAGCCGATCAAGGCAAACATAATCGCGGTGACAAATCCATGTGAAATCATCTGCATTACTGAACCACGAATCGCAAGGCTACTAAAAGTAGCAAAACCAAAGATGACCATGCCGACATGCGATATAGATGAATACGCATTAATATATTTCAAATCACGTTGACGAATCGCAATGAACGCACCATAGACAACGCTGATAGTCGCCAGCACCAAAAAGATATCCATTGAAGCCTGTGCGCCTTCTGGCATCGCATACATACCAACACGCAAGCAACCGTAGCCACCGAGCTTCATATGCACACCAGCCAAAAACATTGAAATAGCGGTCGGCGCAGAAGCGTGACCAGCTGGCGACCAGGTATGAAATGGAAACACGGAGCTGAGTACCGCGAAGCCCAAGAACAACGCTGGGAATGCCCACATTTGAATTTCAGGAGCGATTAGACCCTGTGACGCAATCTTAATTAAATCAAAGCTATATTCGCCGCTGACCTGCCCACTAGAAATATACATAGCAGCAAGACCTAAAATAATCAGCGCTGACCCACCAAACAACATCAAGTTCAGCTTCATCGCCGCAAATTCTTTTGGACCTGAGCCAAAAATAGCGATCAAGAGATAGGTCGGAATAAGTGTTAATTCATTAAACAAGAAAAAGGTAAACAAATCAAAGGAGATAAAACAGCCAAAGGTACCGGAAAGTAAAATCGCCAAGAGGATAAAGAATTCTTTACAGCGCTCCTCAATCCGCCAACTGACTAAAATACCACAGAAACCAATAATCGATGCCATTAACATCATTAACAAAGAAATACCATCAACACCGGTATAGAATTCGATGTTCAAGGCCTCAAACCACATGAAGCGGGTTACAAATGCCAGTGCCGTAGCCGACGAGCCATCAGCAGCCAAGACCGGCTCAGCAATAAACATGCAAGTTAAAAACGCAATTAGCGCAAGATTCAGTGCAGCACCGGCTAAGGAAAGCATGCGTATAGTCTGCGTTTGCGACTTCGGCACAAACATCAGCATGAATGCCAAAAGAGCAGGAAGTATCCAGGTACAATTAAGGAGAAATGCCATTAGTAAAATAGCCCTCCGAATAGCGCCAGCAGAATAAAGCCGATTAAGAGCATACCCACGTAGGTCTGGACTAAACCATTCTGCATGGCACGAACGACTGACGCGGCTTTCTGAGCAATTTTCGCCTGCACATTCATCGAGCCATCTACGACACGATCATCAATCCACTTCATCGGTGCTGCGATGCAGCGAAAAATAATCCGGTGACATACGAACAGGTACGCCTCATCAATGTAAAATTTGTTCACGATTACCTTGCGTAAGCCCTTCGGCTCAGCGCTGAGATCTGGTGTTCTAAAGAAGTATAAGGTGGCCGCCGCTGCGATACCAATACATGCTGCAGATATGGCGAGTATGGGTACCAGCATTGGTGCCTCATGAGCCCCTGCCTCTACATTTGGCGGCAGAACATCATATAAAAACAAACTCTTCATCGCAAACCCTGCGATAACCGTTGGCACAGCCAAGACACACATCGGCAACAACATCCATTTATTCTCGTGTGCATGCTCAAGGTGATGAGCATCACCACGGTACTGCCCATGGAAAATCAGGAAAAAATAACGGAACATATAAAAAGCCGTTAATCCACCCACACCAAGGCCAATAGCAAAGGTCACGTAGTGCTCGCCCAATAAGGCAGCTATAAGGATTTCGTCTTTAGAAAAGAAGCCTGCCAAGCCGGGAACTCCAGCAATCGCCAAGCACGCAAGACCCGTAACAATCCACGTTCCTTTGAGCTTCTTACGCAAACCACCCATATGTGCGATGTCATTGCTATGCACAACATGAATAATCAAACCTGCACTTAAGAATAATAAACATTTAAAAAAGGCATGAGTAAACACATGAAACATCGATGCGCTGAAACCAAGGCTGTGCTCATTGCTGGCAACACCGAGCGAAAACATCATATAACCGAGTTGTGATAAAGTTGAAAAAGCGAGTATCCGCTTGATGTCCATCTGCGTACAGGCGATGACCGCCGCAAACAATGCCGTGCCAGCGCCAGTACATTCAACCACTGACATGGTAAACGGACTCGCCTCGAACAACGGAAACATACGTGCGGTTAAAAAGATACCCGCAACGACCATCGTCGCTGAGTGAATAATGGATGAGACCGGCGTTGGTCCTTCCATCGCATCTGGCAACCAGACATGTAAGGGAAACATCGCTGATTTTCCCCAACCACCAATAAACACACAGAGCGTCGCCAAGGTCAGCATATCCATGCCCAAGAACGTTGTTTCTGAAGCTGTCAAATTGCTGAGTGTTTCTGCTGAGAGTAAATCTCCAAAGCTATACGCCTGTGCATGCAAGCCGAGCAAAATGATACCGATCAAGAAAAAGGCATCCGCAAAACGGGTAATAATAAAGGCTTTCTTAGATGCCGCGACCGCAGATGGCTTATGATACCAAAAGCCAATCAGCATATACGACGACACACCAACCAATTCCCAGAACAAAAACATTTGAACTAAGTTACTAGCCGCGACCAAACCAATCATGCTAAACACAAAGAAAGACAAGAGTGGGAAAAAGCGCCCACGACCAGCATCATCTTCCATGTAACCAACTGAATAAATATGTACCAATGTCGAAATCAGCGTAATCACGCACAGCATCATCACTGAAATCGGATCGAGATAAAAACCCAGAGACAAGAGCTGTCCATCAGCAAGTGGCACCCAATTAAACTGCCAGGTGTCGCTAATCGCTGCCATCGACTCGCCTGCCGTAAAAATGCAAGCTAATCCGACTGCCATGAGCATCGCAAGCGCATTACAAAGAATCGCTACCCCCGCTGTTACAGCAGGTTTTTTATGCAGCAACATCCCCAGCACGAAACTGAGGAACGGCAGCATCAAGATAAGCCACGATTGATGAATCAGGAAGTCAGCCATTGAGTTCAACCAGACTTTCTACATCCAAGGTTTTTGAGCGGCGATACAAGGCGACAATAATCGCTAAGCCAATCGCCATCTCTGCCGAGGTCAGCGCAATAATAAACAAAGGAAACACATTGCCCGCCGTAGCAGTCTCTGCGCTAGCAAAGGCACCAAAATGCGCAAAGGCGACAAAATTGATTAAGGCCGCGTTCACAATCAGCTCAATCGATAAAAACATCGCTATCACATGGCGTCTGGTTAACAAACCAAATACGCCAATACAAAACAATGCAAAACTTAAACCGAGTAAGCTACCTAAACTCATGAGGGCAAACCCTCTGACTTATCGAGGTCACGCTGCTTTTCTTGACCTGATTTGCGCGCAATCGTTGATGCCGCAATCAATGCTGTTAGCAATACAATAGAAATAACTTCAAAGGGAATCAAAAAACCAGTCGCCCCAGATTGCAACAAGCGCTCGCCAATGGCCGCTATATCTGGTATTTTTTCTTGTGCGGTAGGATTATCGAGATTCGGCACTATCGGAT
>CBDUFM010000275.1:0-4803 GCA_965366325.1 uncultured bacterium | reverse complement strand
ATCCGCAAACGGTCCTCAATGAAATAGACAAGGTACTCGGACAAATTCCCGGTGTGACTACCAACATAGGGCAACCTATTAGCCATCGCCTAAGCCATGTTCTCTCTGGCACCAAGGCACAAATTGCCATTAATGTTTTCGGCAATGATCTCGATGTCTTACGCGATGTCGCCAAACAAGTCGAAGCAGCGATTAAATCCATACCGGGTACACGTGACGTCAATGCCAATCAAGAAGTTTTAATTACCACGCTGCCGATTAATTTTCGCCAACAGGATTTAGCCCGCTATGGCCTCAGCGCAGCAGAGGCAGGCAGACAAGTCCGCCGCGCCTTATTTGGGGAAACCATAAGCACAATTAACGAAGGCGTTAAGCGCTTAAACCTCACACTGCGCCTCGAAGAAGATCAACGCGACAGCATTAAAGATGTTTCGCAGCTCGTATTGATCGGCAAAAATGGCACCCATGCACGTTTGTTTGAAGTTGCCGACGTCGGTCTCGAGCAAGCGTCAAATTTAATTTCTCGTCAAAACGCCCAACGTAAAACGGTTGTTTCCTGTAATGTTGCCAGTGGCTATAATCTCGGTGACTTGGTAACCGCCGTGAAACAACGCATTGCACCCATCGTCAGCGCTGCTGAATGCACTGTCGAATACGGTGGCCAGTTTGAAGCACAGCAATCAGCAAATAAAACCATCGCCTCCATGGGCAGCATTATTTTAATCGTCATGCTTATGCTCTTGTACTCAGCACTTGGCAGCTTACGCCCAGCCATCCTCGTTATGCTTAACTTGCCGCTCGCCTTAATCGGCGGTATCGTTGCCATGTTTATTGCAGAATCACAATACCCGCTCAGCAATTTCCTCGCCCTCCTTGGTGCCGGCGATCGCTATATCGCGCCGGTTATTTCCATCGCCAGCCTCGTGGGTTTTATTACGCTCTTCGGCATTGCAGTGCGTAATGGCATCCTTTTGGTAAATCATTTTCGCTGGCTACAAAGCAATAGCGATATGAATTTTGAAGATTTAATTAAACGCGGCAGCGAGGAACGTTTAGTACCCGTGCTTATGACTGCACTTTCTGCCGCGCTTGGGCTTATTCCGCTCGCCATGAAAAGTGGTCAACCGGGTAGTGAATTACTCGCACCACTGGCCATTGTGGTCCTAGGCGGATTAATCTCTGCCACGTTATTAAACATGCTCATCGTTCCAGCGGCCTACCATCTCTTTTGTAAGAACACTGAATCGAAACAAAATATCCGTGAAACACTTGATTAAAGCACGTGCTTTTACAGTGGATCACTGCCACACTCACGACAGCGTAAGCGCTACGCTTACACACATGTAATAATAATCCTGAAAGGTACACCTCCATGCGAATTATTTCCTATCTCAGTATCTGCCTCTGCCTTGCATTCTTTGCTGGCTGTGGTGATGATCACGCCGGACACGATCACGGCGCAGAAGCACACGACCATGATGCGCACGCTGGTCATGATCACGCTGATCACGAGGGCCATGATCATGGCGATCACGCAGGCCACGATCACGGCGCAGAAGGCCATAGTCACGATGCCCACGGTAAAGAACAACAACTTGGCGAAGTGAAAGCCGGAGACTTCACCTTTAACGCGATTCAATTTGGTGATGTCGTTGGCCAATCTGAAGCAGTGTTCACGCTCACCTACGCGCAAAGCCCTGCACCCGAACTGCGCCTATGGATTGGCAACGAAGATGGCCGTGGATCGGTCAAAGCACTGTTGTCCTATGACAAAGAGCAGAAGCACTACCACGGACACGTTGAAGTTCCTGGTGCATTACCAGAAGGCGCTGCTGTATGGCTTGAAGCCACGGCTGATGGCAAAACCAGCCGCGGTCATATCGCATTTAAATAAAGACAGCAAGATAACTTGGATCCTAGGCCCAGTAAGCTTCGCTACTGGGTCTTTTGTAATACACACACTTTATAAACCGTGTCTTTCTACTTGATTCCCGCCTGTCCCATAATATTCAGTGGGTTATGGCCTTTGGACTTTTTGCACGAAGCATCAAATCAGAACTGAGCTGCCCCGTCTGTCAGCTTGGCTTCTCACATAGTATCAGTCGCAAAGATCTCGAGGCGGTCACATTAGACGCAAATAATATTGCGATTCTTGATGAGCACGATTGCCCTTTCTGCCGCCATCATTTTTTCGTTATCACCACAGATAAACAAAGCCTGATCACCCAAGAACGTGATTGGAATCAGAAGATTGAGCAACTGGAAGATCGGCTATTAGTCATCAATGAAATGTTTGATGATGCCCACAATACGGTCGGCGAACAAGACAAACAGCGCCTAGCCCAGCTGCAATTACACGCCGAGGTCACACGCAAGCGCATCAGTGAACTCGAGCAAGAATTCGAAGAGCACTGCAAAAAGTGGCATGCTAGGATGCAAACTGCTCAACTCAAATAAACGACTGTCGCACAGGACGAAATCGGCTACGCACATTCACTACGCACGTTCCCAACTAGCGCCGTCTTTACTGTCTTTAATCACAATCCCCATATCACCAAGGCGGTCGCGAATTAAATCGGAGCTCGCAAAGTCACGATTTTCACGGGCAGTCTGACGCAGCTCAAGCAATAAACTCATGACGCCATCAAAGGCCCCATCATCAGCTGCAGTCGCAACTTGTGCATCAACCGGCTGAAAAAGACCCAGCAAGCGACCGCAGTCACGCAACATGATCAGAGCTTGCGTTTGCGCATCGCCAACACGTTTGCGCGCCAAATTCGAGATACTAAATAATTGGCTAATTGCTGCGCCTGTATTGAAATCATCATCCATCGCTGCCGCAAATTGATCACGCAAGCTTTGCAGCTCGTCATCAAGCGCCACCTCAAGCACAGCAGGCCCACGCACCGCTGATTCCTCTGCCATTAAAGGTCCGAGTAATTTATGCAACTTGGTCAAGGCCGCCGCTGCTGAGACAATATTCTTGGGAGCAAAATCGAATGGACGACGGTAATGACCCTGCAACAAGAAAAAGCGCATCACTGCGGCGCCGTGCTCATCAATTAAATAACGTGCATTAAATTGTTTGGAGAAATCGGGATCCTTCATGCGCGGATCTGATTTACCAATTTTTACACGATCATATTGAATCAAGCCGTTGTGCATCCAGCAATTCGCATAGCAGCCGCTGTGCGCTTCACTTTGTGCAATTTCATTTTCGTGGTGGGGAAATTTTAAATCATCACCACCGCCATGGATATCAAAATTGTCACCGAGCTTATCGGTGGCCATGACGCTACATTCGATATGCCAACCCGGGCGACCAGCACCCCATGGTGATTCCCAACTAGGCTCACCTTTTTTGGCGGCTTTCCATAAGCAAAAATCAGCGGGGCTGCGCAATTCAGAATCTGATTCAACGCGTGCACCTGCAATCATGTCGTCAACTTTACGCCCAGACAATTTGCCATAACCTTGCTGTTTACTGACATCAAAATAAACACCACTACTTACGGCGTAGGCACGATCTTCCTTAACCAAATCAGCGATATACGTGATCATGCGAGGAATATACTCACTGCATTTTGGATTATCCGTTACCGTCTCAACGCGTAAGTCTTGCAAAAAATCATAATACTGTTGAGTATAGCGTGCGGTTATTTCCGTCCATGCCTCGCCAGTCGCTAGCGAGCGATTAATAATCTTATCATCAACGTCGGTTATATTTATAACGAAACGCACATCATATTTGCGCACCGCAAACCAGCGCGCAATTGCATCAAATAAGACAGGCCCCATCAAATGACCAATATGGCAGTCATCGTAAACAGTTGGACCACAAACGTACATGCCGACTTTGCCAGCTTCGATAGGTTCAAAGGGCGCTTTTGCGCGGCTTAAGGTATTATAAATTTGAATGCTCATTTGGCCGCTGAGTGTGCAGATTTGGTCAGTGGAGCAAGCGCCAGAAATGCGGTTGTTCGCGCGCAATGAGCTGCATATTCCTTCTGTGCCCAGCTTAGTTCTTAATCCACCAATCAGTATACAGGATGCCCTGCGTTGCCTCAGCGACGAAGCGGACCTCGCGTTACTGGACAGTAACGGCAACGGTGGCAGCTACTTAAGCTGGGGCAGCCCGCCACTGCGCTGCCTGAGCCTAGACGACCTCGTTGTCGACACTGGCCAGGCACAGGTTGGCACACAAGCCACTTGGCCACTAGCCGTTGATGGTGGGGCCTTAGTACAAATTGATTACGAATTTCCGGTAGGCACTTGGGCCGCCGCTAGCAATCAAGCCGGCACGGCAAAAATATGGCCGCTTAAAACGTGGTTACATTGGCGTGGCGAAGACTGTACCCTCCATGCCGAAAACGATAGCGCACTGCAGGCTGCTCATATACAATTGCAACAAAGCATCCCCGTGTTGTCCTGCGAAGATGCCATCAGTGATGCCCTGCATCCTGCGTGGAATTATGCGCAGTATCAAAAACACATTAAAAGCATCCAAACATATATTCGCAGTGGTGATATTTACCAAGTAAATTTAACCATGCCATTTACAGCGCCCATTAAACAGCGTCGTCACCTAGACATTGCCCTCTACCTTTCGCTGCGCGAGCAAAGCCCGGCGCCCTACAGTGCTTTTTTTCGCAGTAACGATACCAGTGTTTTAAGCCACAGTCCTGAACGCTTTTTATCTGCGCATAATAGGCAATGTAGCTCGCACCCAATTAAAGGCACGCGCAAACGTATTGCCGGCAAAGAACACACACAGCGCGATGCGTTGTTTCATTCTGAAAAAGA
>CBDUFM010000274.1:0-4811 GCA_965366325.1 uncultured bacterium | reverse complement strand
ACCAGTCTGCTGCCTTCTGATTGTTTGATTGAGGGTAGTACGTTCGAAGCTGCGGGTGCATCACGATGCGCTGTGATCGCCAACCCACGAAAGACGCATTTTTTCAACAGTGAGTCGAATTTACCGATGGGCAACTTACAGCATGGAATGCTGTTCAATAACAGTTTCAAGGCCAATTCCAAGTATAGCCAACTCGGAGTTTTGGTGATGAACGGTCAGGCAAGTACGTTGGTGCCTGGTGCAACAAATCCATCACCGCAGATGCTCTTTGGCGCTCATTTAGGGCGTGAAGCATCGGCAGTAGCTAAAACTGATGACAAGAAAAAAGAAAAATCTAAGAAACGCAGTCGCCCAAGCAAAATGAAGCCGAAAGAAGAAGCACTGAAGGAATTTGATGAACGCTTACAGGCGCAGTTGAAATCTGCATTGGCATCGGAGGCAGATATTCGTTTTGCCTTGGAATCTCTACGTGTAACCGTGCAGGTGAAGGCTTTTGGCGAGAATAAAAAGTTGGTATTGAGTATGAATAAGGCTGGGTCGAAAATGACGCTACCGTTTCCTATTGAGCGCCTGACGCATAAAGACCGCCTGAGTTTGGCTCAATCTCTCTTGCGGGAGGGGGATGAAGAATCGCATGCGCTACTGGCTTTTTATGCCATGTGTGCCAATGATGCTAAATTACAGCGTGAACATTTACCACGCAGTGGGGCGTATAGTGAAACAATACCGCAAATGTTTACTAAATAACATGTTGTAAGACCTTTTTATAACATGTCTTATGACATAAGTCCGCAGTGCACCGCTGCGTGTAGCCAGTACAGGTATGTATGTATTTTTGTTAATGGCATTTAATTATTACTGATTGAGACGATAACATAATTTTATTTGCAGAGCGCGTATCGACCTGTAGTCTGATATATATGATATGGCATAGAGTATATCAGGGATCCTGTTCTATGCATGCTGTGCGACTAGGGAAAAGAGACGCATAATGAGGAATTATGTTTAATTTAGACAATGGAATATCTGAAGAGGCTGTGATCCAAAGTGATCTTTTTTTAGATAATGGTCTGTTGGGTTTGGGGTCGGATGGAAGCTTTGTTCTTTCTGGTATAGCTGGGCATTTGCCGCGTGCGAATCACACATTATTCCGTGTTAATCGGTGGGGAGGTTCAGCGTGTATAGATTAAGTTCAGACCGGCTTTCTATTAATGTGCTTTCACCTGAGTCTGGATATAGTGGACAGCGTTTTGACCGCTGTGGCATCATTGAGCAAGTCCGTGTTGATCAAGAAACGACTTTTTGTGCAAATGAATTTGCTACGGATTCAGGGCGTGGTGGCATAGGGTTATGCAATGAATTTGGCATTTTTGATCCAATTCATGTGGCGGATTCGCAAGTCGGTGATTGGTTCCCTAAAATTGGCGTTGGCTTACTGGAGCGTGCAGAGGGTGAGTATTTATTTTATGGAAATTATCCATGTGAGAAGTCTTCGATAGCAGTAGAAGAATCCGAACAGGCACTGACCTTTAAGACCGAGCATCGGGCGGCGCATGGTGTGGCTGTTCGCTATGAGAAATGTATTTCATTAATTGATAATGCTATTCGCGTAGACTTTAAGCTGGAGAATATTGGACAGCAAGCAATCGTGACGACTGAGTATTGTCATAACTTTCTGTCCCTCGCTGGTAGGGCCCCAGCAGACGGCTTATCGCTGCGGATGAACAATAAGCGGGATCTGGAATTACCGGATGAATTAAGCAGTTTGCTTGGTAGCGGACTGCAGTGGCAGGAGCAGACGCGGGATAAAATATTTTTACAATATCCAGCGACTAATCTTGCGGGATTCGCTTGGGAGTTAAGTGATAGCAAGACTGGCTGTGCAATGCGTGAGTATTGTAGTGCGGCTAATAATGGGTTCACCTTATTTAGCACGGATACCTACGTAAGCCCCGAGGCTTTTGTCAAGGTGGATGTGCCAGTTGCTGGGTCCATGCAGTGGACGCGGCGCTATGAATTTGCAGTCAATGGGCACTGGCTAAATGGCGATGCCGTGGAAGCCTTGCATGGTAGTGAACGTTATCAACAAGTGCAAAGATCTTAGAGACTTATTTTATTTATTGATGATTAATCGTGTAATTTAAGAATCATTTTTAATTCGGATGCGTTGAGCAATCTGGCTTGAATCTGGAGAAGGTATGTGCATTAATAGAATTATAATCTGTGTTTTATGTATACTAAACGCTAGTTTTGTGCAGGCGAGTGAGGCGAGCGATGCCGTGCGTGCGTGGCTGGTTCAAGACTATAGCGCTGGTGCGACTACGGGTGTTATGGTTAAAATCGGTAAAAGAGTGTATCCAGAAGCAACTTTAGTCGCAGCTAAAAAGTCGAGTGTGCATTTAAAGGCCAAGGGTCTTGATGGCGCGCTGCCGTGGAAGTTGCTTGGTGATGAGGGTGTTTGTTTGTTGGCCGAGCGGCTGATCTCAAAAGCACCAATGCCAGTCTGTGAAGCGTGGATGCATTTGTCGATTAGCTGCGAGCGTAGCAAGGAAAAGGGATTTCGTCGTGTCTATAATAATTTATGGAAAACCGATAAAGCAGTGGCTGAACGGATAAAGCTAGCATTGGCAGCCGCGGAAACATCAAGCAAAAAAGTAACGAAAGTAAGCGAGAATAAGAAACGGAAATCTAAGAAGGGCGATGAAGAAGCTGCCCTGCAAAAGGTAATCGGTACCATTTTTGATGACGAAGGTGAAGTGAGCCGCAAATTGTATGTGCGCGAGGCGACGACGTATAATGGAGCAGCACTCAACCGGAAATTTGGACCGGGATATGACTATTTTCATAAGGACGACGAAGAGCCAGAAGAGTTTCCAGAAATGTGGTTGCGTGAAGATGCGGGTATGGGCACAAGCCCAACTGGCTATAGAACGCCTTATCAACTGGGGACTTTTACTAAGGTGTCGGGCGGTTACTCATCGACGGTTACCCAGGTCTTATATTTACCAGAAGCCAAGGGTGATCATGGTGTAGATCGCGTTTATGTCGGTTGTAATGCAAATGGCTGTTATTGGCAGAAGCCATTTTACTGGCGGCCCGGCGGTTCGCATCCAGAACCAGCAATGAAACACGCAGGCTATAATGAAATGGCAGGAGGATTTCTTGATAAGCCAGTTGGTTTAGCCCGAGGTTACGGTAAGTGGTGTAATGCGTCGTTGATGGTGTTTAGCAATGGCATGCTGGCGGCTGGTGGCAGTAATACGAGCCAAGATCGCTATCCGAAATTTCAATTCCCACCGCATAAGGTCCCCACGGCAATTACCCTGACCTCACAAAATGAATTTGCCTTAGTGACTATTTGGGACGTCAAAGAATTAAAGGGGCAGGTCGCCGTGCTCTCGATGGAAAGTGGCTATGATGCTGGTGACGGTTTGATGTCGATTTATTCATGGCCAGAGAAATACCCGGGCTTGTGTAATTCGGGTGGTTTTCGCGAAATCAAATTACTTGGTTATGTCGACCTGCCCGGTATTCATGCGCCAACGGCAATTTCGGCATGGTCGAATGGGCGCTGGTGGGGGTCCCACTTATCAACCAAGGAGAGTCTCTCTGATCAAGCCGTGCGTGATAAATGGCGTGCAGGTTTAGAGCGCAAGGCTGGCTTGCCGTACCAGGGTGGTTGTACCGCAGGTTATGCAGTAGTTGCGTCGCGCTCGGAAGATAAAATTGCGTTTATTGATTTGGGTCCGTTGTTTCGTTACATGTCGAAAATGTATTTTACCACGGCTGAGAATTTTGCGGTGACTCGCAATCTCGGTCCAGAGCCAGATCAGTGGCCAAAAACATTTGAGGCAGCGCCAGAATCTGCGCCGCGTGCGTCGAAGCCGATCAAGGTGAAAAAGCCAACGGCAGTTGCTTGTAGTGCATTCGGTTCATCTGGTTCCTGGTGGGGCATGCAGCGTGGTGAGGGCTGCCGTGCCTATGTTGGCTGTATGGAGGGTGTGTTGCGTATTTTTGCCACAGACGCTATCGCGTCGACAAGTCCGGCTGCGGCCAAGGTGCCCATCGCAGAGGTCGGTGCTATTCGTATCGGTCGTAACCCAACCTGTATTACCTATGACAAGACAAAGTATTCAGTGGCGGAGAATTCAATCTGGGTGGTTTCTCGTGGTGATCGCATTGTGCAGCGTGTTGGTTTAACCGCTTCATCGGCGAAAATAAATTTAACCATTAAAGACAAACGTTTAATCGATCCGGTCTGGGCAGATGTAACCGACAATCATTCTAACCGCGGTAAAATATTACTGGTTTGTGATTTTATGGGAAAAGCATTAACCGGCTATCGCTATCAGGATGTTAAGTTGACCACCGGTGTGGTGGTTGGTATGGGGCCTGATGGTACGGATGATATTGAGTGTACTGGTAGCTTGATTTTTCCGGGGCATCCATTTGGTGTTAGCGCGTCGAATGTAAATTGAGATGTGGAACACATAATCGAGCCTTCCTTTTCTTCGTCAGCGGCAATGCATTTATCCTGGACCAATTTTATTTATGACTAGCTCTGTTTTGGTTTGTAAATTATCCTAAAAAATAAACTAAAATTAGTGTGGAGATCCGTATTTGAGCTGAGGAACGTACAGAGTATGTATTATACCATGATGCGATGCATATAACGTTCTGTAATGTCTTTTACAAAAGTGCTTTACAAAAGTGCCTTACAAAAGGACTTTAGATTGCATAATTTATAATGAGGTGTTCATTTAATGGCCACCCTGTTATTAAAAATATATGTATGTCACAATTCTTGGGGC
>CBDUFM010000273.1:0-4811 GCA_965366325.1 uncultured bacterium | reverse complement strand
AAATTGGGCGAGAGCCCGTGCTATGCGCTCTTCGCTGATGTGCTCACTGCCAAATGCGTCGGTGAATAAATCGGCATAAAAGACGCTGTCTTCTAATTTGCTGACCAAGGCGTCTAGTTCCATACCCATTTCTACGGGACTTTGAATGGGGAGGAGTACTTGCGCTTCCAGCGTGTCAGCACGTTCATCCCAGAAATAATGACCGCGTTGATAAAATGCATTATTACTGAGCCCTGGTGAATGTCGATCTGTTGCTTCGCCTTTAAATCCGAGGCTGAGTGGGCGCGGATCAGAAAAGCCGTGTTCTTGTTGATGGCAGCTGGCACAGGAAAGGGTATTATTGGCGGAGAGCCGTTTGTCATAAAATAAAACACGTCCAAGTGTAGCGGTCGCATTATCTATCTGGTTATCGTCGGGTGTGTTGTCGGTGTTGCTTACATTTCCAAAATCTGTAAGCGTTTGGGTAAAGTGGGCAGGCAAATTCTCGACGAGTGCTTCATAATTTTCTAGGCTGCTCGGTAAGATGGGGAGCGGCAGCTCGTCTTCATGCGCTTCAATAACGAGGACGAGCGAGCCGGTGCTTAGTTGCCCTGTTGCACTGCGTGCACTGATAATGAGTTCATAGACACCGCTTTCGCTAGGCGTACCGGTGTAGCTATCCGCGAGCTGGGACATTCCCGGTACTGCGCCATTTTGTACTGCGTAGCTGAGTTCGTTAGCGCTATTTGAAATGAAATAGGATGACAGGTCGAGTTCGAGATTGCTATGGAGCTCACTAATGATCGGTGCCGGGTTGGTGAAATGACTAGCGTTGGCATTTAGCGTGTTGGCATTGGTTTGTGTATTGAGTGCCTCGCTGCAGGCAGTGCAGAGCCAGCAGAGTGAAAAGCAGATGGCGGCATGGGTATAGGACATGTGCGTCTCCTATACCTAAGAACGTATTCCGCATGAAACATCTACAGCAACAATGAGCCAGCTTACTAAGTACAGTAATTAAAGCGTCTTAAAAGTATTGAAAGTATTAATAAGTGTCTGCGGGGCTAAGCTTCTGTGCTACTTTGGAGGCACTCAGCGACCTGATCGCAGAGTGCTGTTATTTTAAATGGCTTCTTAATAAAGCCGTGGATGCCGAGTTCTTGCACGGATGCCAACTCGTTGTCTGAGCTGTAGCCTGATGAGATGAGCACCCTGATCTGTGGATCCACTTGGCGTAGGGCGGCGAGGGTTTGTTGGCCGTTCATTTTGGGCATCATGAGGTCGAGAATGACCAGGTCATAGGGTTGGGCTTTATACATCTCGATGGCTTCGTTACCGCAGTCTGCTTGATCAACCTGATACCCTAAATGCTCTAAGGCGTTGTGGGTAAAGTCGCGGACGGATTCTTCATCATCAACAACTAAAATGCTGCCCGAGTATTTAATAGCATGCATACCTGATGCATCTGTGTCTTGATCGAGCTCGATATCGCTAACGGGGAGATAGATGGTGAATGTGCTGCCTAGTCCAGGTGCACTATTAACATGGATAGCGCCATGGTGCCCTGTGATGGTTCCGTAAACAGCAGCAAGCCCAAGCCCAGTGCCTTTGCCCAATTCTTTGGTTGTGAAAAATGGTTCAAAAATATGAGTTAAGGTTTCTGGCTCTATGCCTTTGCCGGTGTCCGAGATGCAGATTTTGACAAACATCCCGGGTTGAATAGTTTCCGCAGAGCTATTGCAATATGCTTGATTTAAATATTCGTTCGCAGTGCTGATGCTGAGGGTGCCGCCATCACTCATCGCATCGCGTGCATTAATGGCCATATTCAAGATGACATTTTCTATTTGAGATTTGTCGCCAAATATGCCCGTGTTTTGAGCGTGTAGGTTAAGGTCTATGCTGACGTTTTTGTCAATCGTGCGTTCTAGAATAAAACAGGCTTCATTAATAATGTTATGCAGCGAAAAGTGTGTGTTACTAATGCGGCCACGTCGTGAAAAAGCGAGGAGTTGAGCGGTTAATTCAGCGGCTTTTTGAGCAGTGTTTAAAATGCGCTGCGCATAGCGCTGTGATTTTTCGTCACTAGCATTAATGCGCAGCAAATCTGCAAAACCTGTAATCCCGCCGAGGAGATTATTGAAATCATGGGCGATCCCACCAGCTAATTGGCCAACGGACTCCATTTTCTGTGCTTGTTGCAGCTGTTGCTCCAGTTCCTGTTCCTTGCTGATATCATCAAAGACATAGAGATAGCCTGATTGGGCCTGTTGGGCGTCGTAGAGTGGGCTGATTTGTAGGTGAATGGTGTATTCGTCTTTGCGGCGATTTTTGAGCAGGCAGTTGAATTTATTGTGTTCGCTATCGCGATGCTTATCTAGAGAAATGGCCATATCATGGTCGTTTAAATCGTAGACCAATAAGATATCACGCACATTGCAATTATTGTTTTGTGGGTTGCGCCATGCGCTTAGCTTTTCGGCCAACGGGTTGCAGCGAATGATGTTGCCATCGATATCGGTTGCAATGACACCATTGCTGATGCTATTGAGTATAGAGGCTAGACTGGCTTCGTTTTTGCGCAGTGATTGCAGTGATTGAATTGTTTTTTGATTTGCTTGTCGTAGCTCTTCTTCGATGCGTGTGCGTGCCTTGTTCTCTTTTGTTAGTTCATCATTGGCGATGCGAATTGCATCGGTGCTTCTGTTATACCAATGCGCTAAATGCCCAAGTTCGTCGCGGCGATTTACGGGTAGTGCTTGTAGCTGAGTGCCATTGCTTTCTTGACGTTCATTTGCCATCAAGATGTGAGTCATGCTGTGCAGCGGAGTGATGATTTGTCTGCGTAAGAGTAGATAACCGGCGATAATGCAGATTGCCACTGCGGCCAGAAGATAGTAAAGGATTTTGTTGGTAATGGTTTGGGCAATTGCATGGGCGGTGTGTACTGGGGTAGCGACAACGATTTTCCAATCGGTTTGTGGCATGTGATAAATACACACGCGCATCTCTTGTTTGAGGAGCGGGTCGGATGCGGTGTAGAGTTGCTTAACATTTTGGTATTGTTGTTTAAAGCTTTGGGTTTTCTCGTTGAGTATATGTGCAGCTAGGAGTGTGGACTGTTGCTTGGAAATCTGGTAGCTATGCTCATCTAATAATTGTGCGGTGGTTTCAAAGTTGTTATGGAGTTTCTCTTGGGCGCTTAGGGTTTCTGCATTTAACTGTGTGAGTGCATCGGCAATGGTCTTGAAACTGGGATGGGTGTTGGCGAGTTCATTGACGAGTAAAAACCGCTCGGTCTGTTTGCCTTTTTGATCTGTTGCAAATGACTTTGCTAAATTTTTTTGTGGGAAACTTAAAAAACGATTGTTTCTATCGACTGCAAACATGTAGCCGTTTATTTGTTGGGCTTGATCAGAAAAAAAGGCATGCAGGCCATCAAGCTTAAGATCAATAGTTGAAACACCCGAGAATTGGCCATCTCTGTAGTAGGGGACGGTACAGGTAACCATTGGCTCGTACGAGTAGGGGTCCATGTAGGACTGTGACCAAATGGCTTGGTTGTTTTTGATAAATTTGGCGGGTGTATACCATTCTTCATTATGGTAACCTGGTCCCTGTGGATCGTTGTAATCATCGTATTGTTTTAATGTGCCGTTTTCTTCGCGGCCCCAAAAAAAGCTAGCACGTTCGCGATCTAAGTGGAAAGCAAATGGTTCTGGCCAGATGCCACCGCCTGCAATAACGGATGTGGCGTTGTGGTCATCCATAATCTTGGGAATGCTGTTCATCAGGACTTGGTCTTGATTAGGTAGCGAACTGCCAAGCTGGGCGAGGGCGTCTGCAATGCCTTCTGCATACAGGGTCAGTTGGCCAAGCTGGGCGATGACCTTTTGACTGATCTCGTTCGTGCTGGTATTCTGATCTTCGATTATCTGTGTTTGTAGGGTGTTTTGCAGGATAAAATAGACCATGCCTACGATAGCGAGCAGTAGCGCTAAGAAGGTCATGGTGATGCGGATAGAGAGCGATTGTCCGCGCGTGAAAGTGGTGCCTGCAGCCGATTCAAGGGTCATAGTTTACTGGTTAGTATACCATCAAACTAGTCACTTTGAAACAGTGATTCTATTGTTGTTGAACGAGCTGGCTGGCCTGTTTGTTCGTAGGAGACGCTAGCCTAGGGTCTTGCCTCTAGATATCGTATTCGAGTATCAGGCCGTCGCCTTCATCGACCAATTTAAAGCGTTCACGGCGACCCTTCATTTTCCCATTTAACTCGCTCACTAAATTTTTGAAGAGGCGGTAGACCTGGATCTCACGAAGAGAGCAGTCTTTCTCATGGGCAACACGTGATTTGTCATCACGGTTTTCTAGATGTGGCTCATCGCCGTAGATGAGGTCGTGTAGAATATCGGTATCGAGGCGTACTTTAATGGTACTGTTGCCTGGATTATAATTTGCGTCAGGCATGGGAATTCCTTTTAGCTTTCATTGCCGCTATTGCTTGGTTTTGATTCATCAAATTCAGAAAATAGTGATGATTCTTCGTCGCTGCTTTTATTGAGCTCTTTCGGGTCAGAGAGCACGAGGCGAAAACTTTCGCGAGCTCCGAGACGAATGATGGTATCTTCAGTTTCATTGAGATTGACATCAACCGGTTCGGTCACTAATTGATCATTCCAATAGGTGCCATTGGTCGATATGTCTTCAAAGCGAACCATGTTTTCTTTGAGTACTTGGATGCGTATATGGCTACGGCTCACTGTGTTAAAATCGTGATCTTTGTCGCGATCTTCAGCGGCCATGCTGCGGTATGACTCAAGTTTGCGCAAGCT
>CBDUFM010000272.1:0-4817 GCA_965366325.1 uncultured bacterium | reverse complement strand
GCCCAGTGCCCAAGCTCCCATCAAGCGAGCTACTCCACTGCAAGGAAGCTCCATCCATTTCACCGTCTTCAGCATCTACACATACAGCATGCAAACGAATGTCGCTTCCAAAGCTAAGCCGCTGATCAATAAGCGGCTCCACAATAAATAACGACGGCGCCGTGGCTGCTTCTAGGCTAAGCCACAAACATAAGATATATAAAAAAGATCCATACTTAACTATCATTGATCTGGTCCCACTGCAGAGCAGTAGCTATGATAATTATACCGTATTTACTGGCTTTTCGCCAATAGTAATAAGAAAACCGCATGCATATTTAGGTAGATTTGTCGCTTCGTTTTAAACGGTGAAACACTGTCATGTCACCTGTGATACCCTCAGCCGCCATTGACAGAAAGCACTTTCTAAGCCGTTAATATTATTAAACTTAAGGCCTGCACCCGATGCCGCACATGAAACTCGTGCAAATTCCATTTTCATTTTATCACTAATTATTTATGCACGAATATTGAAATACTTGCCCACGTAATTGTGACACCAGGTGATAAATCACTGGCTTGCATGTAGCGCAGTATCTGGGTTACAACAGCGGAAGACAGCAGCTACAAGCAAAAGTCGTAACCCCAATGTCGTCAATTCGCGTTAGCCCTGGCCTTTGGTTCTATTCTTACCCTGCTTAGCGTTCTTGGCGATAAATTCGATAATCATTCCGGCAATATCTTTACCGGTACTCCCCTCGATACCTTCTAGTCCCGGTGAGGAATTCACTTCCATGACCACTGGCCCACGGTTAGAGCGTAGGATATCCACACCAGCCACATTAAGTCCCATGATTTTTGCCGAACGCACAGCCGTCTCACGTTCTTCTGGACTTAATTTGGTTAACGACGAACTACCACCGCGATGTAAATTCGAACGAAATTCACCTTCGGCACCTTTGCGCTCCATTGCTGCTATGACTTTATCGCCAACCACAAAACAGCGAATATCTTTAGCGCCAGCTTCCTTGATAAATTCTTGCACCAAGACGTTTGCGTCCAAACCGGAGAATGCTTCAATAACACTCGATGCGGCATTTTGTGTTTCTGCCAAAACAACACCCACACCTTGAGTTCCCTCTAACAATTTCACAACCAATGGTGCCCCGCCAACGTTTTCAATTAAATTGTCAACATAACTGGTCTTGTGGGCAAAGGCAGTCACCGGTAGGCCAATACCCTTGCGCGCAAGCAACTGTAGACTGCGCAGTTTGTCACGTGACCGGGAAATAGCGACTGATTCATTGACACTATAAACACCCATCATCTCAAACTGACGAACAACAGCTGTGCCATAAAAACTAATGGAGGCGCCAATACGCGGAATAATGGCATCAAAATCATCAAGCGTTTTGCCCTTATAATAAACCGTCGGATTATGCGCCTGAATATTCATGTAACAGCGCAGAGTATCTATCACCTTCACTTCATGACCGCGAGCTTCACAGGCTTCCACCAACCTATTGGTCGAGTAGAGCTTCGCGTTTCTAGATAAAATACCGATTTTCATATGGAGAGCCCTTTACGTAACGCTCTGTTTCAAATACCAATGCGTATCATCTGATAGCTCACCAGTCACATTGACAGTAGAGATCAATGACATTATGTTCGGCTGCTTACGTGCAATGATGTGACATGTCCACATCGCGCTTATGTGCATACACTCATTAGCCACCCGTAGACTAGTCAAAACCAGCAAAAGCTTTTATAGCCAACACCGTAATATTATCTTTCCCGCCATTCATGTTAGCAAACGTAATCAAATCATCGACAATATCGTGCAACTTCTTACCTTGCACAAAGCTTTCGATCTTCTTATGCTCATCCTCTAAGTAATCGATCAAACCGTCACTACATAGAATAAATAAATCATCCACATAGATATCCAGCAAGAGTGTGTCGATGTGTAAGGGCTTTTCCGAGCCAATCGACTGACTCAAGACATGGCGAAACTGATGCTTCATAGCAGCCGATTTTGGAATGATGCCGCGCTGCACGAGCTTAGCGACGACCGTATGGTCATCCGTTAGCTGCACGGATTTCTCATCACGAATCAAATAACAGCGGCTATCACCAACATGACCTAAAACAGCGCGCTCTTCAAAGACAAGCATCGCAGTTAATGTTGTCCCCATGTCCTTCAAATGCTTATGTTCTGCAGCATAACTATGCACCGACTCAGCAACAAAGCGCAAGGCCTCCTCAATAAAGGCAATGATAACAGAATCCGGTGTTGCTGATTGCTCATCATGAAAATGAAGAATGCGATCTTTGTTAGCTACTACAAACTCATTCAATTTCTCAATTGCAAATGTGCTTGCAATTTCGCCACCGGCATGGCCGCCCATGCCATCACAAACAATATATAAGCCAAGCTCATCATTAATCAAAAACGCGTCTTCGTTGTGTTCTCGCGATAAGCCCACATCCGTTTTACCACAACTACGTATCTTCATATCAAACTCCTGTTAACGATGGGTACATCAACGAAAGGCATCGCTGCCAACGCCTATCAAAGCCATCGCTTGATACGGATATAAATGACTTCGACCACAACTAACACAACCAGCATAATACAAACAACCCAAAAAGCTGCTCCGCTCTCTGTACCGGGCATACCACCAACATTAATACCCAAGAGGCCCGTTATAAAACCAAGCGGCAGAAATATCCCAGCAATAATCGACAGCGTATACATAATTTTGTTGGTACGTTCGGCTAAGCGGTACAACAATTCTTCGTGAGTCACTGCTGCACGATCACGAATGGAATCCAATTCTTCGATATGTCGTGTCGATTTATCGGCCAATTCACGAATATGCAACTTAGCCTTCTCGTTGATCCAACTAACATTTTCCATGTATAATTGATTAAACGCATCGCGCTGTGGCGACAGATAACGGCGTATACCAATGATCGTACGCCGCAGATTAGCAATACGGCTACGTAAATCATTATTAGAGTCGCTGACTAAGGTCTCCTCTTCCAGCTCATCCATTGCCTCATCTAGGCGGACAATCTCGGTTCCAGCACGTAAGGACATATGGCCTGCGAGACTGACCAACAATCCTGAGGCATCAATCGCGCCATTACCAGCATCAACTTCAGCACAGACATCCTCTATTGCCAATAATTTCCGTTGTCGAAACGTCACTAAACGATGGTGATCAATCCATATACGCAACGAAATCATATCATCGACACTGGCGCCGGGGTTGTAGTTAATGCCACGTAAATTTATTTGCAAACCGGTGCCATGGGACACACAACGCGGACGTGTTTCTTGCGAGATTAAGGCATTACAGACAACCGGATCCAAGCCACTCTCATCGCGCAACCATTCCTGCACATTCGTCTTTGAATAATCCAAATGCACCCATACGACCTCATCATCATCCCAGTATTTGCGGATCCCATCCCAATCGAGTGCACATGCTCCGCCCTTCGCATTAAGCTTACGCGCAAAGATCAGCCCATTGTCTTCATCACTCATTATGGCTCTCCTTCCACTGACGCTGCAGCGCTTGCGCTGTGATCAGCAGCATCCGCAGGCATCATCTGAATCGGCATCGGCGCTGTCTGTGCGCCAGTATACAGTGTCAGATGTGGGAAGGGAATCTCAATGCCTTCTTGGTCAAAACGTTCCTTAACGATTGACATAATATTATTCTTCACTTCCAGATAGTCTGTGCGTACACACCACACACCAAACATAAAGTCTAGTGATGAGGCTCCAAATTGCTTAAACAAGACAACCGGCTCCGGGTCATCCAAACACAATGGATAGGCATGAGCAATTTCCTTCAGGAGCTCCAAAACCCGGCGTGGATCTTCCTTATAGGCCACACCCACTTCGATATCAATACGGCGAATCGGAAAATGGGTTAAATTTATCAGTCGCGTCTTAATCAAATCCTCATTCGGCACACGAATAAAACGATTGTCCATTGCGCGTATTTTCACAGATAATAAATCGATCGACAACACAACACCCGTGTCATCGCCAATACGCACCAGATCGCCCACTTTAAATGTTTTTTCTGAAATTAAGAAAATACCACTGATAATATTCGATAGGCTAGTTTGCGCGGCTAAACCAATGGCAATAGCAGCAATACCAGCCGCACCCAACAGAGCACCAAGCTGAAATCCAAATTCATTTAAAACGATGACAGTAATTAAAACAAAACTCGCGTAGGCAATACCCTTACCGACCAGCATACCCACTTGCTGAGAAAAACGCTTCTCTGCCATCCGCCCTATCGTGCGCGCCACGGCATACATCAGAGGCATGACAATTAACAACAGTAACATAACACGGATAACCGAGTTCAACAACGGATCCGAGAGCCAATCTTTGATTAATACAAAATATTCACTCATAACTTAACCATAAACCCATGATTTTATATCCGCGATACCACTTTTAAGAATTCCCTGCTTATCTGCTTCGCGCGCCTCAGATATCAGGCGACTATTCTTAGCCATATCCGGTTTATGATGCAAATAACGCACATCATCACCATGGGCCCCACCCTTGAACGTCATACGCACATCATTCGACCAAAATTTACCATCAGCCTGGTACAAGGACAACAACGGCGCGCGCACACAAATACGCTCAAATCGCAATAATTCTTCTGTGTTTTCATTAACAATAGAAACCATCGCCAATGCGCGATGCGGCTCAATTCTATCACCAGGTGCTTCGCTCTTAGCAAGTGTCTTTAGCGAATAACATAATTCACCAGAAACAGGGTCACCAAACCAGGTGTTGG